>JAUPLK010000236.1 GCA_030836925.1 Pseudomonadota bacterium | reverse complement strand
GCCGCTGCCTCGCCATCGGCCTCGTTGATCTGCCGTTGCTTGGCCGCCTCGGAGGCCTTGATCACGCGCTGCTTGTCGCCCTCGGCCTCGTTGATCTTCGCATCGCGCTCGCCTTCGGAGGTCAGCACCACGGCGCGCTTTTCGCGCTCGGCGCGCATCTGCTTTTCCATCGCCGAGAGAACGTCACGCGGCGGATTGATGTTCTTGATCTCGTAGCGCATCACCTTGACGCCCCAGGGCTCCGAGGCCTTGTCGAGCTCGGCAACCACGTTGGCGTTGATGGCCGCCCGCACCTCGAAGGTCCGATCCAGGTCGATCTTGCCGATCTCGCTGCGCAGTGCGGTCTGCGCCAGCTGGATGATGGCGAAGATGTAATCCGTGATGCCGTAGGAGGTGAGCTGTGGATCAAGCACCCGCAGATACAGCACACCGTCGATGCCCACCTGCACGTTGTCGCGCGTGATGCAGGTCTGCTCCGGGATATCGATGGCCTGTTCCTTCAGCGAATGCCGGTAAGCAACGACCTCGACGAAAGGCACCAGGATATGGAACCCGGCCGACAGCGTGCGGCTGTACTTGCCGAGATACTCGACCACATAGGCGCTCTGCTGTGGTACCACGACGGCGGTCTTGAGCAAAACGACGATCGCCAGAATGGCGAGTGCGAGGCCGACTCCGAATCCAAGGTTCATGTGCGTACTCTCCTGCCTGCGTCCGTATTCATGCCTGTTCCGGCACTGCTTCGACCTGCAGCCCGATGCCCGCCACCGCCGTGATGCGCGCGCGACCGCCCGCGGGAATCGCCACACTCCCCGTATTGCGCACCTGCCAGGTGGAACCACGAATCTCCATGCGGCAGACCTCTCCGGGTGGCAGGAGTTCCGGAATGCGCAGTTCGTCACCGACGAAATCATCCTTCAGGCCCGGTGCCTGGGTGCGCAGCGCCGTGTAAACCCGCTTGCGGAACAGCACCATGGCAGCCAGCGCGATGCCGGCAAACAGCAGCCACTGGGCCCACAGCGGGATCCACGGCAATGCCAGCACCATGCCACCGACGATCAGCGCCGACACGCCAATGAACACCAGAAAGAACTCCGCCTCGATGAACATCAGTTCGGCACCGAGCAGCAGCGCTCCGATGACTATCCAGCCCCACCACGGCATAGGCGTTCTCCCTCGGGCAGCGACCCGGAACCGATTATGGCACCGGAAGGGTGCCGAAGACTGACCGCACCACCTCTTCCGCTGCACCACGCACGTCGAGCAGCGAACGCGCCGCCGCCAGCTGGCTGGCCGCGCGCACCTGGTTGTGCGCGCTGCGGCTCGGGTAGCGGCTGGCGTCCCAGCCGAAGTAATTTTCGTTCAGTGCATCGGCACAGAAACGTGCGGCCAGCTCCACGTAGATCGTCAGAGTCGCGGGCACGATGGCACTGTACTCCGCCGGCAGGATCCAGCCCGCGGCACCCGCGGCATAGCCCTCCACCGCTCCCCGGAAAAGCGCCAGCGAGAAGGCTGAACTCTGATCATCCTCACCGCGCGGGTTGCACCAGGAGCGGAATGCATCACCCAGCTCCAGCGGCAGGGGCATGCGACCCAGCGTGTCCAGATCGATCAGGCACAGCGCCTTGTCGCTGACCGGATCAAACAGGATGTTGTTGATCTTCGGATCGCCATGCACGAGCCGGTCGGGCAGCACGGGCAGCGGCTCGAGCGCAGCGGCCAGCGCGAGGATTTCCTCGGCCAGCGGCCGCACGACGGGATACTGCGGATGGGTACGGTGTTCGCTGAGCGCACGACGCAAATTGGCCAGGTGGCGCGGCGTGTCGTGCACGCCGACCCGGGCACTGCGAAACTCGTGCTGGCAGTCATCAAGCGCACGATGGAAACGAGCCAGCAGCGCGCCCGCCTCCTGCGCCTGCGCAACCGTGCTCAACCGCTCGTGACTCCTGCCCGCCACCCAGCTCATCAGCCGGTAGACGCCACCCTCATGCAACTGCCAGTAACTGCCATCCGCTGCGGGGAGCAATTCCGGTGCAATCAGGCCCCCGGCACGCAGATGCCCGGTGACGATGCGGATATCCTCGTTGACGGCCGGCGGAAACAGCGGGTTGACCTGCTGCATGACACGACGGTCGGTACCTGTCTCGATGAGCCAGGTGCGATTGATCAGCCCGCTGCCGAGCAGCGATACCCGGGCCTCAGAAAGGCCCCAGGCACGCAGCATCTGCGGCGGCGGAAGATCAGTGTCCGGCATATGCACTCCATTCCCGGGCGGCAGAGCAATTGGCGTCATTGTCGCATCCTGCCAGCGCTGCCCCGCAACTGGCTGCGCCGCCGCGTTCAGCTTGACAGCATCGCGAGCTGACGGTTAGCTTTCCCCTCATGAACACCGAAGCTGCCACTGGCGCACCGACCCTGGTTTTTTCCGATTCTGCTGCGGCCAAAGTTGCCCAACTGATCAGCGAAGAAGCCAACCCCAACCTGAAACTGCGCGTATTCATCTCGGGCGGCGGCTGCTCGGGTTTCCAGTATGGCTTCACCTTCGATGAGAACCTCGAGGACGGTGACACCCAGGTACAGAACCAGGATGTCACCCTGCTCATCGATCCGATGAGCATCCAGTACCTGGCCGGCGCCGAGATCGACTACAAGGAAGATCTGGAAGGTTCCCGCTTCGTCATCCGGAACCCGAATGCCGCCACCACCTGTGGCTGCGGTTCCAGCTTTTCCACCTGATTCACAAAGAAGTAACACAACAATGAGCCTGGACCCCGAAGTTCGCGATGCGATCGATGGCCTGCTGCGTGAAAACCGCGTGGTGCTGTTCATGAAAGGCAACCGCGCCCAGCCGCAGTGCGGATTTTCCGCCAAAACCGTTGAAGCACTGGACATGATCCTGCCCGACTATCAGGTTGTCGACGTACTCAGGAATCCCGAGGTGCGCGAAGGCATCAAGGCCTACGGCAACTGGCCGACGATCCCGCAGCTCTATGTCGCCGGCGAACTGGTTGGCGGCTGCGACATCGTCAAGGAAATGTTCGATTCGGGTGAGCTCGGCACATTGCTCGGCGTGACGGCGACAACGCCCGATCACCCACCCGCGATCCGGATCAGTCCGGCTGCCATGGACATCATGCAGAACGCGCTGGAGAAAAATCCCGGCAAGGCGATCTGCCTGCGGATCAACGGCAGCTGGAAACACAGCCTGTCGCTCGAGGCGCCGCGACCCGGCAGCATGACCGTCAGCGTTGCACCGATCACCATCGACGTGGATGCCTGGAGCGCAACGCGCGCTGACGGCTTGTCTATCGACGTGCTGGACAGCGTGCAGGGCCGCGGCTTCCGCTTCGACAATCCAAACGCGCCGGCTGACTGAAATCGCCGGCAAATCTCAGAGCAGGTCGTCGACCACCATCACGGCCGGAGGCTTGCCATCGCTCGATACCGAGCGGGCCGTATCCACGAGTACGACGGTGAAGACACTCCCGCTGGCCGCA
>JAUPLK010000003.1 GCA_030836925.1 Pseudomonadota bacterium | reverse complement strand
GTGCATCGTGACAACGTGCGCATGACCACCAGCGAAATGCTGGGCAAGTTCAGGGACGATGACCGTATCCGTGCCGAGTTTTTCGGTGCCATCGCGCGCCGTGAGCGTTGAGCAGCTGACATGAGCAGGGTTGTCATCAGGAGCGCAGCGGACGTCAAGGCCTTCGAGGGCCGCGAGGTCGGCGTTTCAGACTGGATCACCGTCGATCAGGACCGCATCAACCGGTTTGCAGATGCGACCGACGATCACCAGTGGATCCATGTGGACGTCGAGCGCGCAAAACGCGAATTTCCCATCGGCACGACCATCGCACACGGCTACCTGCTGGTGTCCCTGATGCCCCGGTTGCTGGACAGCATCGTCGTGTTTGAAGGCGTCAAGCGCGTCATCAATTATGGCGTCAATGAAGTGCGCTTCCGGAACATGGTGCCGGCTGGCAAACGGGTTCGCATGCGCACCACTCTCAAGTCTGCGCGCCAGCGTGCCGGTGGCCTGCAGGTCATTCTTGAAAACACCCTCGAGATCGAGGGCGAGGCCAAACCGGCCTGCACCGCCGAGGTGCTGGTGCTGTACTTCTTCGAGGCGTAGGAGTCGCTTCTGTGGGAGCGCCTTCAGGCGCGATTGTTGTTTGAAAATCGCGGCTGAAGCCGCACCTACGGGAAGGGATCGCGCCTCAAGGCGCTCCCACAGAAGCCGCTCCTACGCCTTCTTGATTGTCGCCAGCAGGCGTTCGTGCACTGCTGGCGATGATCCCACCAGTATCGGGCTGCTGCGCGCGCTGAAGTTCTCGAAGATATCGAGCGGTTTGCCGTCCAGTCCCGATACCATGCCGCCGGCATTGGCAACGATATAGCCAAGCGCGCCCCAGTCGAGCAGATCGCAGGACTGCGACACAAAACCATCCAGTCGTCCGCTGAAGAGATCGTTGAGGTTTTCGAAGTCGCGCTGCGGGTCATCGTCGGCCACGATATCGAATGCGTTCCAGCTGCGGCGCAGTTTTGCCAGTTCTGCCGGTGCCTGGTAGACCACGCAGACGCCGCTGCCGGCACGCGTTGCCAGCGGCTGCATGTCGTTGAGGGTCCGGCAGTCGCGTCCGCCGGTGAATGCGCCGCAACCGCGCACGGCGAGATTGAAGCGCCCGCTCATGGGCAAATAGCAGATCACGGCCATCAGGCGCGCATCGCGGGTGATCGACAGGATGATCTGCCAGCCGCTGCGCTGCTGCTGGTACAGGTAGGTGCCGTCGATCGGATCCAGCCAGACTTTCGTGGCGGCATCAGGCGGGAAATAGCCGGTATGCCGTGAGAGTTCCTGCTCTTCACCAAAAAATCCGGCCGCCGGGAAGCGTGCCAGCGTCGTCACCTCGAAGAAGGTCTGTACCGACTGGTCGGCATCCGTGATGGCCTGTACCCAGGGATTCTGCCCAGCCTTGCGTGCCGGGCCGGCGATGCGCGACTGTATGTGCCGGGCGTAATCACCCGCGGTGACCAGTACCGGGAGATAGGCTTCCACCATGTCCGTGATGGCGGGCATGGGCGTTCAGTTCGCGAGGCGGGCCTGCAAGGCGTGCAGATAATTTCGTACGCGACGGGCGTTGACGCCCATGTCGCCGCGTCCGACCCGTGACTTGGAGCGCACGTCGATTCGCGTGCCAGCCCCGTCGGGCCGGATGCGGATCACGACGTCGTCCTTGAAACGTACCCAGCCGGTTTCGGCAGTCGCTTCGATGCGGCCGTCGGCCTCGCTGGCATCCACCAGTGTCCAGCCCCTGTCTGCGACGACCTCCTTGGCGCTGGCAAAAACCACGTCGGCCGGCTTGTCGATCAGCAGCGGCTGGATGTCAGGGAAGGCGCGGTGCTGCTCGGCCGCGGTTTCTGCGCCGGCATACTCGCTGGGATTTGCACCCTCGGCCTGTCTCAGTGCCACGATCACAACGAAAGCGGGCGGCGTGTCGGTATCGGTGCTGATGTCGTGAATCGCCGGTACGCCCATGGCCTGGCTCATCACGAAGCCGTTGTTTGCGGTGACAGCCAGCCCTGCCAGCAGGGCCATCCAGACCAGCGGGCGGGATGTGGCGCCGCGCAGGCCACCGCTGCGAATCAGGCCCAGTCCGGCCGTGATTGCCGCGACGAAGAGCAGCAGGCTGCCGAGCGCATAGGCGCCCATGCTCGAAAATGGGGAGAGAAAGCCGGCACGTGCACCAAAGCCCGAGACAATGGCGAGCACGATGCCGATGGCAGCGGCCCAGATGCCGATTGCGGACAGGCGGGAACCCTTGCGTGGCTTGAGTTGCAGAGCATCTTTCATGCGCTTCCCCCTTGTCTGGCAGCGACCTTAACACAGGCCTGCGGCACTGCCCATGCCGGCCGGGCGACCGCTGATCCTCGCGGTTACAATCACTGTCCCGTTTGCGGTGCCAGTGCCCATGGATTCAAGTTTTGCCGACCTGATCGCGCTGCTCGAACTCGAACCCATCGAGGAGAACATCTTCCGCGGCCAGAGCCGTGATATCGGCACGCCACAGGTCTTCGGTGGTCAGGTGCTCGGCCAGGCGCTGGCGGCCGCCAGCCGCACGGTGCAGGACCGTGCGGCACATTCGCTGCATGCCTATTTCCTGAAGCGTGGCGATGTCAACGCACCGATCATCTATGAAGTGGACCGCGCGCGGGATGGCGGCAGCTTTTCCAACCGCCGGGTCGTTGCCATCCAGCATGGCGAGCAGATCTTCAACATGACGGCGTCATTCCAGGCTTTCGAAACGGGTCTGGAGCATCAGGTCAGCATGCCCGAAGTGCCGTCGCCCGATGGCCTCAAGGATATCGAGACACTGGCGCGTGAGTACAGCGGTGAAATCCCGCCACGCATGCGGCGCTTCCTGTCCTATCGGCGTCCGTTCAGCGTGCGGCCGGTCGATCCCGGGCAGTT
The DNA here is from genome assembly GCA_030836925.1 of Pseudomonadota bacterium. Lineage (GTDB taxonomy): Bacteria > Pseudomonadota > Gammaproteobacteria > Steroidobacterales > SHZI01. The sequence continues at coordinate 18,202 of JAUPLK010000003.1, read as the reverse complement.
TCTTTCCATGGGCAGCCAGAATCGTGCGCCGGTCAAACAGGTATGGATGCGCGCCGTCGACCGGTTGCCGGCTGACCAGTTTCTGCACCAGGTGCTGCTCGCCTATGTGTCCGACTACGAGTTGATCGGCACGGTGACTCTGCCGCATGGCCTGCATGTCAGTCGTGCGGGACTGCAGATGGCGAGCCTCGATCACGCGATGTGGTTCCATCGCGCCTGCCGTGTGGATGAATGGCTGCTGTTTGCGCTGGACAGTCCGGCCGCCAGTGGCGGACGTGGCCTGGCGCATGGCCATGTATTCACGGCGGATGGTCAATTGGTGGCGACGCTCGCCCAGGAGGGCTTGATCAGGGTGCGCCCGGACAGCGCCGCATAGCTGTTGCCGCCCGGAGTCAGACCAGGGCGCGCAGGCCGGCCCGATAGCGTCTGGCCCGTTCGATGTAGCGCTGCCGGTTGCCGGCAATCCCCGCGAGTTCCTGCGGCGTCAGCGGCCTGACCGCGCGGGCCGGCGCGCCGACGATCAGCATGCCGTCGGGAAATTCCTTGCCCTCGGTGATCAGTGCCTGTGCGCCGACCAGGCAGTTCCGGCCGATACGGGCGTGATTCAGCACGCTGGCGCCCATGCCGATCAAGGCGCCATCGCCGATATGACAGCCGTGCAGGGTGACCATGTGCCCGACCGTTACCATCTCGCCGATGGTGAGCGGGGCACCTGGATCGGAATGCAGCACCGAGTTGTCCTGGATATTGCTGCCGCGGCCGACGACGATGCGCTCGACATCGCCGCGTATGACGGTCCCGAACCACACGCTGACCTGCGCGGCCAGCACCACATCGCCGATCACGCTGGCATTCGGGGCCACATAAACGTCGTCTGCGAGCTGCGGTACCAGCCCGTCGAGCGCGTAGATCACTTCGCCTTGCCCTGCTGTGCCACCGCTTCGGCAGCCTTGCGGATGGCCTCCTGGTCGCCGAGGTATTCGCGCTTCAGCGGCTGCAGATGCGCATCCAGCGTGTAAAGCATCGGGATGCCGGTGGGGATGTTGAATTCGAGGATGTCCCGCTCGGACATGTTGTCCAGCATCTTGACCAGCGCGCGGAGACTGTTGCCGTGTGCCGTTACCAGCACGTTTTCACCGCGCAGGAGGCGCGGTGCCACCTGGTCCTGCCAGAAAGGCAGGACCCGGGCCAGCGTGTCCTTGAGGGATTCGGTGCCGGGCAGACCGGCGACGGCGTGATAGCGGGGGTCGCGGGCCGGGTGGCGCTCGTCGGCTGATTCCAGTGGCGGTGGCGGGATGTCATAGCTGCGGCGCCAGATCTTCACCTGGTCCTCGCCGTGTCGGGCGGCGGTCTCGGCCTTGTTCAGTCCCTGCAGGGCCCCGTAGTGGCGCTCATTCAGCCGCCAGGTCCGCGCCACGGGAATCCACATCAGGTCCATTTCATCCAGCATCAGCCAGAGCGTGCGGATCGCCCGCTTGAGAACCGAGGTATAGGCGATATCGAAGCGGAAACCGAGTCGGGCCAGTTCTTTGCCGGCAGCCCGTGCCTCCGTGCAGCCCTGGTCGGTCAGGTCCACGTCGGTCCAGCCGGTAAAGCGGTTTTCAAGGTTCCATGTGCTCTGTCCGTGCCGGCAGAGGACCAGCTTGCCTGTCATCAGATGCTCCGGGAGTGTGCTGAAGACGCCAATTCTAAGCGCTTGATGCTGCCGACTGACAGCCGGCAGCCCGAATGATCCTTCAGTGCCCGTCTTTCCGGATTTATACTGGGCCAAGGCCTCTTGTCATTTGCCCGCCGGAAAAAGGATTGACCCGATGATTCGCTCGCACGCCATAGTCTGGCTCGACCACCAGCATGCCCAGGTACTGCACTTCGACGATGAGAAGGTGCTGTCCGCAAAAAAACTCAAGGCGCACACGATTCCGACCAAGCAGCACGGCAGCAAGGTGCGTACCGAGCATGAGTTTTTCGGTGAGGTATGCGATGCGCTGGAGGGTATCCCGGAAGTGCTGGCGGTGGGTCCGCACACCGCCGCTGCTGATTTCGAGCACTACGCGAAGAAGCACCGCCCGCAGACGGCGAAGCACATCGCCGCCTACCAGGTGGTGGATCACCCGAGCGAGAACCAGCTGGTTGCGCTGGGGCGCGAGTTCTTCCTGAAGTACGACCGCATGGGCGGCAAGCCCGGTTCGCACTGACAGCAGCGCCTGCCGGCGAGGTTTTCACCGGCAGGCGCGCAACCGACCTACGGCGTCGCCGGTGCGGTGTCCACGCTGCGCGGGTTTTCCACCAGCAGTTCATTCAGCTCGATGGCATAACCGTCCGGGTCGGTGAGCGTGCTGACGAGCACCGGGATCACACCCCTGCCGCCATAACCCGGATAGGTCGTTCGTGTCGGTTCATCGATCACCCGTACACCAGGCATCTTGCGTGCCGCATCGAACTTCGCCGCGGCATTTTTCACGTTGAACACGAACACCATGCTGCCGATGCTGAAAGGCTCCAACGGGGCAGCCGGAACGGGCTTCAGCGGCTTGAAATACTGGATCATGCCGATCATGCCGATGAAATCGTCATTGGCCTGCATCAGCACCAGTCGCAACGAGCGATCGGCGGCGGCATCACTCGCTGCATCCCGCGGCGTGCGGATGATCTGGTCATAGGCCACCTTGAGGCCCAGTACGTCGCGGTAGAAGCGCAGCGAGGTGTCCATGTCGCGCACGATCAGGGTGGTGCGCCGCAGGTCTATGGGCACGCGCTCGGCCTCGCTGACCGGTGCTGCGAAAATTGCCGGGGCAGCGACGAAACTGCCCGCTCCGCACAAAAGCAGCAGAAGAATCCTGTGCAGGCGCATGGTGAACTCCTGTCTGTTGACCGGCTTGAGTATAGCGGAGCAGGGTCGCTGATCAGGGCAGATGTTCGGCGGCTAGGTATTCCATCGACTGCATCTCGAGCAGCCGGCTGCGGGTGCGTTCGAATTCCCGGCTGAGCCGGGTGCCGGCATAGATCCGGCCGATGGATTCCGCGGCCGAGACAATCAGGTTGACACGGCGATCGTAGAACTCGTCGACCAGCGCGATGAATCGCCGCGCCTCGTTCTCGCGTGTTTCATCCAGGCGCGGCACACCGGAAATGATCACGGTCTGGAACCAGCGGGCGATCTCGATGTAGTCCTCCTGGCTGCGCGGCCCGGCGCACAGCGCATCGAAATCAAACCAGGCGATGCCTTCGGCACGCCGACGGGTGGTGATGGTTCTGCCCAACACATCCAGCACCTCACCTTCCGTGCCCCGGTCCGGTGCCATGTTCCGGAAGTACTGCTCCAGGTTGCCGTCGGTCATCGGGTCGAGCGGCGCATGCCAGATCTCGGCCGCCTCCAGCACGCGCAGCCGGTAGTCGGTGAGCCCGTCCACGTGAACGACCTCGGTGTGTTGCCGGATCAGGTCGATGGCGGGCAGAAACCGCTGCCGTTGCAGTCCGCCGCGATACAGGTCGTGCGGAGCGCTGTTCGAGGTGGCGACCAGGGTCACGCCCTGCCCGAACAGGGCTTCAAGCAGCCGGGCGAGCAGCATCGCATCGGCGATATCGGCGACGTGGAACTCGTCAAAGCAGATGACGCGCGCCTCTCCGGCCAGCTCCGCGGCAATGCTGGCCAGTGGATCCTGCTGGTCGCGCAGCGTCTTGAGCCGGCCATGCACGCGGTTCATCAGGCGATGAAAGTGGTAGCGGACCTTGTCGTCGAACGGCAGTGATTCGAACAACAGGTCCATCATGAAGGTCTTGCCACGGCCCACGCCGCCCCACAGGTAGGCACCGCGCACCGGAGCCGGAGCGGGGGTCGATGGCAGCAGGCGGCCCAGTATCCCGGGCCGGCGGCGGGGTCTTGGCCGCGCTGCCAGCTCACGGCCGACCCGTTCCAGAATGCCGAGCGCACGCAGCTGCGCCGGGTCATTGCTGAGCCCGAGTTCCATGCCCAGAGCGTGATATCGGTCGAGTAGATTCATGTGGTCTGGCGCGAGTGTAGAAGCCACGGGAGTCTCCGGCAAACCCGGATCGCGCATGCGGGGATTGATGGGCTAGACTCCGCTTCGCATGACTGATCGTGAATGCATGGATTTCGATGTCGTGATCGTCGGGGCCGGGCCCAGCGGTCTGGCGGCTGCGTGCCGGCTGCTCCAGCTGGCCCGGGATGCCGGCACTGAAGTATCGGTTGCGGTAATCGAGAAGGGCGCGGAGATCGGCGCACACATCCTCTCCGGTGCCGTGCTGGAGACCACCGCCCTCGACGAACTGTTCCCCGACTGGCGCGAACGCGGTGCGCCGGTCAGGACGGCGGTTACGGCCGACGAAGTCCACTGGCTGCGCAACCCCACCGCCGACATAAAGGTGCCGGATTTATTTATCCCGCACCCCATGCACAACCAGGGCAACTACATCATCAGTCTGGGTCGCCTCTGTCAGTGGCTGGGACAGCAGGCAGAAGAACTCGGTGCCAATCTCTTCCCCGGCTTCGCCGGCGCGGAAGTCCTGTATGAGGACGGGCGTGTCGTCGGCGTGCTGACCGGCGATCTGGGTCGCGGTGCCGACGGGCGGGAAAAGGCCTCGTTTCAGCCCGGCTATGCACTGCGTGGCAAGTACACGATCTTTGCCGAGGGTTGCCGCGGCCACCTCGGCAAGGAACTCATGGAGACGTACCAGCTGCGGGCGGACTGCGACCCGCAGCACTACGGTATCGGCATCAAGGAAATCTGGAGCATTGATCCGGCCCGGCATCGCGAAGGGCTCGTGGTCCACACCTTCGGCTGGCCACTCGACAGCAGCACCGAGGGCGGCGGTTTTCTCTACCATGCTGCCGACAACCAGGTGTACCTGGGCTTCATCATCGCGCTCAACTACAGCAACCCCTACCTGAACCCCTTCGAGGAGTTCCAGCGCTGGAAGCAGCACCCGCGCATCCGCGACTGCCTGGAAGGCGGGCAGCGGGTCAGTTATGGCGCACGGGCCGTCAACAAGGGCGGCCTGCAGTCCTTGCCGAAACTGGTATTCCCCGGCGGCCTGCTGACAGGCTGTGAAGCGGGCTTCCTCAACGGCGCGAAGATCAAGGGTACGCACACGGCGATGAAGACCGGCATGCTGGCTGCGGAGTCCGTGTTTGCCGCAATGGGCGAGGGGGATGCAGCACCGGCTGAGCTCGCATCCTTCGAGACGGCGGTGCGTGATTCATGGGTGTGGCGCGAACTGCATGCCGCACGCAATTTCGGTCCGGCACAGAAAAAGTTCGGTCTGTTTCCCGGCAGTGCCTTCATCTGGCTTGACCAGAACCTGTTCCGCGGGCGGCTGCCCTTCACCCTGCACAGCCCCCAGCCGGATCACGCGGGCCTGCAGCGTGCCGCCGATGCAGCGCAGATCAGCTATCCGAAGCCCGATGGCAGGATCAGCTTCGACCGCCTGTCATCGGTATTCCTGTCGAGCACCAATCACGAGGAAGACCAGCCCTGTCATCTGCGCCTGGCAGAACCGGCCGTGCCGATCCAGAGCAACCTGCCGCTCTATGCAGAACCGGCCCAGCGCTACTGTCCGGCCGGCGTGTATGAAGTGGTGACGGCAGCCGATGGCCAACGGCGCCTGCAGATCAACGCGCAGAACTGCGTCCACTGCAAGACCTGCGACATCAAGGATCCGGCGCAGAACATCCGCTGGGTGACGCCGGAAGGCGGCGGCGGGCCGAACTACTCCGGGATGTAGCCCCGCGCTACAAGACCTCGATGGCGGTTGCTATGGCCTCGCCACCACCGATGCAGGCGGTGGCTATGCCGCGCTTTCCACCGCGTGTTTTCAGTGCATTGATCAGCGTGACGATGATGCGTGCGCCGGTTGCACCGATCGGGTGGCCCAATGCGCAGGCACCGCCATGCACATTCACGCGGTCATGCCGTATATCCAGGTCGCGCATGGCTGCGAGCGTGACGCAGGCAAAGGCCTCGTTGATCTCGAACAGGTCGACATCGGCGACCTTCCAGTTGATTCGGGCCAGCAGTTTCTGCATTGCCGGACCCGGTGCGGTCGTGAACCATGCCGGATCCTGGGCGTGGCTTGCCTGACCGATGATCCGCGCCAGCGGCTTCAGCCCGCGGCGCTGTGCTTCGGCTTCGCTCATCAGCAGCAGCGATGCGGCACCATCCGAAATCGAGGAGGAGGTGGCCGCCGTCACGGTACCGTCCTTGGCGAATGCTGGCCGCATGGTCGGGATGCGTTTCAGGTCGCAGCGCCCCGGCTCTTCGTCGCTGGTGATGAGCGTCTCGCCCTTCCGGTCCTTGACCGTGACCGGTGCCAGCTCGGCAGCAAAAGTCCCGGCCGCCGCTGTGGCCAGTGCCCGCTGCACCGACTCGATGGCGAACTCGTCCTGCTCGGTACGGGAGAAGCCGTAGGTCTTCGCCGTCGCGTCACCGAAAATGCCCATCATCTGGCCGTCATAGGGGTTCTGCAGGCCGTCATAAAACATGTGGTCGAGCACTTCCTGGTGCCCCATCCGGTAGCCCGAGCGTGCCTTGGGCAGCAGATAGGGCGCGTTGCTCATGGATTCCATCCCGCCGGCAAGCACGATCGCGGCGTTGCCGGCACGGATCATGTCCGCGCCGATGTGTACGGCCTTCATGCCCGAGCCGCAGACCTTGTTGATGGTGGTGGTGGGCACGGCGTCCGGCACACCGGCAGCAAGTACGGCCTGTCGCGCTGGCGCCTGGCCGAGACCGGCGGACAGCACACAACCGAACAGCGCCTCACTGATGTCCGCGGCCTGAATGCCGCAGTCGCTGAGACAGGCCTTGCTGGCGATGGCCGAGAGTTCTGGCGCTGAAACCGGGCTCAAGGCGCCCTGAAAGGCACCGATGGGCGTGCGGCGTGCCGCAACGATAACGATCGCATCCTGAGTCAAGACGTCTCTCCACAGAGCTGGCTGGTGCCGGATGGCGGCCGATTATGCGTTGCAAAAAGGTCTGCGCCAACCGCGGTTTTCCCCTAGGCCTTGACCAAATCGGTACTTATGTCAGTTCGTGCCGCAGCAGATCGGGTTCATTGAGGTCTTCAAGGATGCTCAGCCGTGCCTGTTCCCGCAGTGAATGGACCGGGTTGTCGCCACTGGGGCGCAGAGCCGGCTTGATGATGACCTCGATGCGGCCGGGCCGGGGTAGCCGCCGCGCGGCAGGCAGCATGTCCCGACTGCCGCGGATCACCACGGGAACCACCGGCAGATTGCCACGCACCGCCGCCGCAAAGGCGCCATTGTGAAAGCGGCGCAGACCTGGCTCGTCGAAAATCGAACCCTCGGGAAAAAAAGCCAGTGATTCCTGGCGGCGCGCCTTGTGCAGTATCCGGCGCGCATCGGCCGCACCCTTGTGCGTGTCCTTGCGCTCGACAAACTCCGAACCGATGCGACGTAACAGGAAGTGGGCAAATGGCACGCGGGTCATTTCTCGCATGATCACGAAGCCGAAACGTGGCGGCAATGCGGCGCTGAGAATCGGACCGTCGAGATAGCTCGAATGATTGGCAATGACGATGCAGGGATCTTCAGGAACGTGATCCAGTCCGCTGACCGACAGCCGCGTGCCGGTAAGACTCAGCAGGGTTGCAGCGGCATGGCGTACCAGCTGTCTGCGTCCCGCGATGGCTGGCGTAATGGCCACGCCAGCCAGCGTCGGCAGGCTGACAGCCGCAAAGATGCCGGTTGCATACACGCCGAAGATGCCGTGCCCAAGGCCGCGAAACAGGTCCCGCATTCGCGTGTTTAGTTAAATCGTAAGTTTATGTAATTCATCATAATTTGTGAGTGCAATCACGCCGATGCGGCAACCTTTTGCCCATACTCCGGTCACATGAGAGAGGCCCTGATTATCCTGAAATCGACTCGCGGGACGCAGATCAGGTTTGCAGTTGTTGCCCAATTGCCCATAGCACGGGACTGAAGTGTAATGTCACCAGCGTCTGTCAACCACATCACCAGCAGCAACACGAAATCTGTTTCTTCCGAGGGCGTCATCGACAAATTTCTGGATGCCATCTGGATGGAGCGGGGCCTGTCGACCAATACGCTGGGTGCGTATCGCGCCGATCTGGCAGCCCTGCAGCGCTGGCTGGCCCAGCGTGACACCAGCCTGATCTATGCCAGCCGTGCCGACCTGCTGGCATTCATCGCCAGCCGGGCCAAGCAGGGTTCCAAGCCGCGTTCGACTGCGCGGCAATTGTCCAGTTTCCGGCGCTTCTACCGCTTCCTGTTGCGCGAAGGCGTGATCCAGGAAGATCCGACCGTGAAGATCGATATGCCGAAGATCGGGCGGTCGTTGCCGCGTTCGCTGACCGAGTCGGAAGTCGATGCCTTGCTCGCTGCGCCGGAAACCAGCGATCCGCTGGGCCACCGTGACCGGGCCATGCTCGAGGTGCTGTATGCCACGGGCCTGCGCGTTTCCGAGTTGATCAATCTCCGCCAGAGCGAAGTCAATCTGAATCAGGGTGTGCTGCGCATTCGTGGCAAGGGTGATCGCGAGCGGCTGATTCCCTTTGGTGAAGAATCGCAGCGCTGGATCCGTGAATTCATGACGGGCCCGCGTCTGGAAATCCTGCTGGAGCGCCAGAGCGAGTACCTGTTTCCGACCCGCCGGGGTGATCGCATGACCCGCCAGGCGTTCTGGCACATCATCAAGCGCTATGCGAAGAAGGCGGATATCGAGGCCAGGCTTTCCCCGCACACCCTGCGCCACGCATTTGCCACGCACCTGCTGAATCACGGTGCTGACCTCCGTGTGGTCCAGATGCTGCTGGGTCATAGCGATCTGTCCACGACGCAGATCTATACCCACGTTGCCCGTGAGCGCATGAAGGAACTGCACGCCCAGCATCATCCGCGCGGCTGAGTTCCCCCACGCATCTTGCTGCATTACGTTGTCCAGCCCAATGCACTTCGCGTGCTACGATTCCGCCTGATTCCCAAACGCTGCAAGGTGTCGTTCATGTCCGTTTTCCTTCGTCTGCTGGTTCTGGGCGGTCTGGCAGTACCCGTCCTGTTTGCGGCCGCCGACTCGATGGCCCAGGTGCCCGGCGCCCTGTCCGGTGGGTCTGTCGCCGATGTGCGCAAGCTGATCTCGGCCCGCTTTCCGGAGATCCGGCCAGAGCAGATTTCCGCATCACCGGTCGCCGGGCTTTATGAAGTACGGATCGGTTCGAAAATCACCTATGTCTCGGCCGATGGCCGACACATGGTGCAGGGCGAGATCTTCGATCTGGATTCAGAACGGAACCTCACTGAAGGCCGTCTCGAGGGTGTGCGCAAGGATGTGCTGACCGGTGTCAGCGAGTCCGGCATGGTGATCTTCGCGCCCGCGAAGTATCAGGACACGGTCACGGTGTTTACCGATGTCGACTGTGGCTACTGTCGCAAACTGCATCGCCAGATGGCGGAGTACAACGCGCGTGGCATCCGTGTGCGCTACATGTATTTTCCGCGCAGCGGACCGGGTACCGAGAGCTGGCTGAAATCCGAACAGGTTGCCTGCGCAAAGGACCCGCGCAGTGCGATGACGAAATCCAAGCTGGGCGAAGTGCTGAAAGACAAGGCCTGCAAGCCCAATCCCGTTGCCGAGCACTACAACATCGGCCGGGAATTCGGCCTGCAGGGTACGCCGGCCATCGTGCTCGAGTCCGGCGAACTCATCGGTGGCTACCTCGAGCCCGAGGAGCTGGCGAAATACCTTGCCGAGTCAAGGACACCGAAAGTCGCCCGGCAATAGCCCCGGAAACCGGTACCGGCCGCACCGGGTGGTCCCCGGCGCGGGCGCCCCCGGTCAGCGTTCGAGCAGCTTGAGCTTGTCCGGCGTTTTCAGCCAGGCATCTGCGTCAGCCGGCGGGGTCCCGGCTTCGGTGATCACCGGCCAGCCCTTCGCGAGTTCGGCGTTCAGCTTGACGAAGTCTTTCTGGGCGGCCGGTACCTCGTCTTCCGAGAAGATCGCTTCAGCGGGGCATTCCGGCTCACACAGCGTGCAGTCGATGCACTCGTCGGGATCGATGACGAGCATGTTCGGACCTTCATGGAAGCAGTCGACGGGGCAAACCTCGACGCAGTCCATGTACTTGCACTTGATGCAGTTCTCGGTAACGACAAAAGTCATGGTGTCTGGGCTCCTTCAAGGGCCGCTACTTTAGAGATTTTGGCCGCAGATAACTAGCCGCGCAGGGTCCGTGGTGCGGTAGCGAGGTGCACCCGTTCGTTGCCGGTACGGCGATTATCCAGATACTGCTCCAGGGCAATCCGGATGCTGGGGAAAGCCAGCTCGCTCCAGGGAATATCCGCCGGCTGGAAGAGCTGCGTTTCAATCGTTTCGATGCCAGCGCCGAACTCCGGTCGCGCCAGTTTTCCACCAAAGAAAACATGCACCTGGCCAGCATGAATGACGTCGACCACAGCAAACAGCGGGCCGATTTCCACCCTTGCCAGCGCCTCTTCCCAGGTTTCGCGCAGTGCGGCCTCGGCGAGTGTTTCACCCAATTCCATGAAGCCGGCCGGTACGGTCCAGAATCCGCGGCGTGGCTCGATCGCGCGTCGGCACAGCAGGATCTGTCCCGCATGCTCGGGGACGCAGCCGGCAACAATCTTCGGGTTCTGGTAATGCACCGTACTGCAACTGGTACAGATGGCGCGCACCCGGTTATCGCCGTCCGGAACGGCGCTGGTCACGGGCTTGCCGCATGCGCAGCAGTACTGCATGGCTCTATTCACTGTCCCTTCAGCCACTGTTCAAAATCCGCAGGTACGTTGTCTTCAAGCAGGCCCTGGACGGTCTTGAGCAGTGCCTTCTGTTCTGCCGGACCCAGCGATCTGGAGTTCTTTGCCAGCTTGCGCACCATGGTCAGCGGTGCCTGCGGTGCTTCGGCGTAAGCGCTGAGTTTCCATACGCCATCGCAGCGCCGGAACACCGCGACGACGCGATCGAAGCTCGACAGCGGCTTCATGTCCTTCACGGCGATGTCGAAGCGGAGCTTGTAGGTGGCCAGTGCCAGATCCGGTGTGAGGTGTCGCGCCCGGACTTCGCTGTACTGGTTGCGAATCCCATCGAGTGAGCCGGGGCGGTCGAAGTAGGCCCTGATGGCCGCCCAGCCGTACATGGGTGGATCGAGTTCCTCGGCCATGTAGAAAACGTCCGGCTCGCTGGTGTCCCACATTTCCAGCAATTCGCCATAGGCCTGCCGGTTGTACGCTGCAGCATAACGAGCCAGAAAACCGGTCAGCTCGCGCTCGAGTTCTGTCTGCGGCGCCCCTGTCACGGCAGGTCAGTGCGACCCATCAGATAACGGTCGACTTCGCGGGCCGCACCACGACCCTCGTTGATGGCCCAGACGATGAGGCTTTGCCCGCGCCGGCAGTCACCCGCTGCGTACACGCCCTTCACGCTGGTGGCGTACTTGCCGTATTCCGCCTGCACATTGCTGCGTGCATCGCATTTCAGGCCGAGTTCTTCCAGCAGCGGACCCTCCGGGCCGGTGAAACCCATTGCCAGCAGTACCAGCTGTGCCGGGTGCGTTTTCTCGCTGCCCGGGCGTTCCTGTGGAACCAGCTTGCCATCGACCGTTGCCCAGCTGATCTCGACCGTTACCACCGATTCCAGTTGGCCGGCGGCATCGCCGACAAATTTCTTGACGGTAGTCAGGTACGTGCGCGGGTCCTGACCAAACTTCGCGATGGCCTCTTCCTGCGCGTAATCCACCCGGTGGATCTTTGGCCATTCCGGCCAGGGGTTGTTCTCGGCGCGTTCGGCCGGCGACTTCGGCATGATCTCGATCTGCAGCAGCGAGCGACAGCCCTGGCGGAGGGCAGTGCCGACGCAGTCGGTGCCGGTATCGCCGCCGCCGATGACGATGACGTCCTTGCCCTGCGCATGCAGCGGACTTGCATCCGGCGTGCCGTCCAGCAATGCCTTGGTGCTCGCCGTCAGGTATTCCATCGCAAAGTGCACGCCGCCGAGTTTGCGGCCCTCGACCGGCAGATCGCGCGCCTGCGTCGCACCGGTGCAGATCAGCGTCGCGTCGAAGTCCTTGAGCAGCATCTGTGCCTCGACGTTCTCGCCCACCGTCGCATTGCAGATGAACTTGATGCCTTCCTGCTCCAGCAGCGCGATGCGGCGCTCGACCACGGCGCGCTTGTCGAGCTTCATGTTGGGGATGCCGTACATGAGCAGGCCGCCGGGGCGGTCGTCGCGCTCGAGCACGGTGACCAGGTGACCGGCGCGGTTCAGCTGGGCAGCGGCAGCCAGGCCGGCAGGGCCGGAACCCACCACCACGACCTTCTTGCCGGTGCGTGTCTTCGGTGGTTCGGCAACCACCCAGCCTTCCTCGAAGCCGCGGTCGATGATTGCCGCCTCGAGGTTCTTGATCGTCACCGGCGGGCTGGCAATGCCAAGCACGCAGGAGCCTTCGCAGGGGGCCGGGCAGACGCGGCCGGTAAAATCCGGGAAGTTGTTGGTCTTGTGCAGTCGGACGAGCGCCTCCTGCCACAGCCCCCGGTAGACCAGGTCATTCCACTCCGGAATCAGGTTGTTGACCGGGCAGCCGACGGTGGAACCCTCGATCACCGTGCCGTTGTGGCAGAAGGGCACACCGCAGTCCATGCAGCGTGCACCCTGCTGGCGCAGTCGCTTTTCGTCCATGTGGTGATGGAACTCGTTCCAGTCGCGGACCCGTTCGCGCGGGGTCCGGTCGACCGGCAGTTCGCGCACGAACTCGATGAATCCTGTTGGCTTGCCCATGTCAGTTGCCACCCACGCGCGACAGGTCCCGCGCGTTCTCCTCGAATGCCACCATGATTGCCTCGTCACCGGTCAGGCCCTGGTCGTGGGCGCGTGCGATGCAGGCGAGCATGCGCTTGAAGTCCTTCGGAATGACCTTGACGAAGCGCTTGACCATCGCCTCCCAGTCCTCCAGCACCTGGCGGGCGCGCGCGCTGTCGGTCCAGTGCAGATGCTGTTCGACGAGCTTGCGGACCCTGGCGATCTCCGCCGGATCAGCCAGCGCCTCGACTTCGACCATCTGCATGTTGATGTTGGCCGGGAAGCTGCCGTTTTCGTCCAGCACATAGGCGATGCCGCCGGACATGCCGGCGCCGAAGTTGCGGCCGGTCGGCCCGAGCACCACGACGTGTCCGCCGGTCATGTACTCGCAGGCATGATCGCCGACCGCTTCAACGACCGCATCGACGCCGCTGTTGCGGACGGCAAAGCGCTCGCCGGCCATGCCGTTGATGTAGGCCTCGCCGGCAGTTGCGCCGTAGAGCGCGACGTTGCCGATGATGATGTTTTCCGCCGCAACGAAGCCGGACTTTGCGGGCGGCCGCACGATGATCTTGCCGCCGGACAGGCCCTTGCCGCAGTAGTCGTTGGCATCGCCTTCGATGACAAAGGTCATGCCGGGCGGCATGAAGGCGCCAAAGCTCTGGCCGGCAGAACCGTTGAAGGTGATGCTGATGGTGTCTTCGGGCAGGCCCTTTGCGCCCCACTTCTTCGTGATCTCGCTGCCGGTGATGGTGCCGACCACGCGATTGACGTTGCGCAAAGGCAGCGTGGCGCGCACGGACTCGCCCTTTTCGATGGCCGGTTTGCACAGACCGAGCAGGGTGGTGACATCAAGCGACTTGTCGAGGCCGTGATCCTGCTTCTCCTGGCAGTAGCGTCCGACTTCCGGACCCAGGTCGGGCTGGTAGAGGATGTTGCTGAAGTCAAAGCCCTTGGCCTTCCAGTGATCGATGGCCTTTTTCGGTTCCAGCCGGTCAACGCGACCGACCATTTCGTCGATGCTGCGAAAGCCCATCTGCGCCATGAGTTCGCGCAGGTCCTCGGCAATGAAGCGCATGAAGTTGACGACATGCTCCGGCGTGCCGGTGAATTTCTCACGCAGTTTCGGGTCCTGTGTCGCGACACCGACCGGGCAGGTGTTGAGATGACAGACGCGCATCATGATGCAGCCCACGCTGACCAGCGGTGCGGTGGCGAAGCCGAACTCCTCGGCGCCGAGCAGGGCTGCGATGGCAACGTCGCGTCCGGTCTTGAGCTGGCCGTCGGTTTCCACCGCGATGCGGCTGCGCAGGTTGTTGAGCACCAGCGTCTGGTGGGTTTCGGCGAGGCCGAGTTCCCAGGGCAGCCCGGCATGCGTGATCGAGGTTTGCGGTGAAGCCCCCGTGCCACCGTCATAGCCGCTGATCAGCACGACATCCGCATGCGCCTTGGCGACGCCGGCCGCGATGGTGCCCACGCCAACCTCGGCCACCAGCTTCACGCTGATGCGTGCCGCACGGTTGGCGTTCTTGAGGTCGTGGATCAGTTCGGCCAGGTCCTCGATCGAGTAGATGTCGTGATGGGGCGGCGGGGAAATCAGCCCGACGCCGGCGGTGGTGTGCCGGGTCTTGGCCACCCACGGATAGACCTTGCTGCCGGGCAACTGGCCGCCTTCACCGGGCTTGGCGCCCTGGGCCATCTTGATCTGCAGTTCTTTGGCATTGACCAGGTAGCTGCTGGTCACGCCGAAGCGGCCGGAGGCCACCTGCTTGATGGCCGAGCTCTTCGAGTCGCCGTTGGGCAGGGGCGTGAAGCGCTCGGGATCTTCGCCGCCTTCACCAGTGTTGCTCATGCCGCCAATGCGGTTCATGGCGATCGCCAGCGTCTCGTGCGCTTCCTTGCTGATCGAGCCGTAGGACATCGCACCGGTCTTGAAGCGCCGCATGATGCTTTCGGCCGGTTCAACCGCCGACAGCGGGATGGCCTTGCCGGGCTTGAACTCGAGCAGTCCGCGCAGGGTGCACAGCTTCGTTGACTGGTCGTCGATCAGCCGGGCGTAGGACTTGTAGATGGCGAAGTTGCCGGTGCGCACGGCCTTCTGCAGCCGGTGGATCGACTCCGGGTTGAACAGGTGGTGCTCGCCATCGGCGCGCCACTGGTATTGTCCGCCCGGCGGCAGCGCCTGGCCGGGCAGCTGGCGCTCGGTGAACGCCGCCTGGTGACGCAGCAGCGCCTCGCGTGCGACCACCTCCATGCCGATGCCGCCGATGCGCGACGCGGTCCAGGTGAAATGCTGGTCGACGAGGTCCTGACGGAGGCCGACCGCCTCGAAAAGCTGGGCACCGTGATAGCTCTGCACCGCTGATACGCCCATCTTCGACATCACCTTGACGATGCCCTTGGTGGCGGCCTTCGCGAAGTTCTTGCAGGCGGTCTTGTGGTCGATGTTGGCCAGCAGGCCATCGCGGATCATGCCGTCGAGTGTTTCGAACGCCAGGTACGGATTGACTGCGCTGGCCCCGTAACCGATCAACAGCGAGAAGTGGTGCACCTCGCGGGCTTCACCGGTTTCGATGACCAGGCTGACGCGGGTACGCAGGCCCTCGCGGACCAGGTAGTGATGCAGGCTGGACACCGCCAGCAGCGAAGGAATGGCTGCGTACTCGCGGTTCACGCCCCGGTCGCTGAGGATCAGGACATTGATGCTCTCGGTTTCGATCAGGCGCCGCGCATTGACCCACAATTCCTCGACCGCGCCAATCAGGCCCTTCTCGCCACGCGCCACACGGAACAGACTGGACAGCACGCCGACGCGCAGGCCCGGCAGGTCAAGCCGCCGTACCTTGGCGAATTCTTCGTTGGTGAGTACCGGCGCATTCAGTTCCAGCCGCCGGCAGTCCGCCGGCTGTGGCTCCAGCAGATTGCCTTCCGAGCCGAGCCAGACTTCAGAGGCCGTGATCAATTCTTCACGGATGCAGTCGATCGGCGGGTTGGTGACCTGGGCAAAGAGCTGCTTGAAATAGTCGAACAGCAGGCGCGGCTTGCTCGACAGAGCCGCGAGGGGCGTGTCGTTGCCCATCGAACCGATCGCCTCGACGCCGTCCCGCGCCATCGGCGTCATGATGATGCGCTGGTCCTCGAAGGTGTAACCGAAGGCGATCTGTCGCTGCAGCAGGGTGTCGTGATCCGGTACCGGCACCTCGGGTGCCGCCGGCAGATTGTCGAGGTGCACCAGGTGCTCGTTCAGCCACTGGCGATAGGGCCGCTCGTTGACGACCTGCTGCTTGATCTCCTCGTCTTCGACGATACGGCCTTCTTCGGTGTCCACGAGGAACATCCGGCCCGGCTGCAGGCGACCCTTGCGCAGGATCTTCTCGGCCGGAATCTCCAGCACGCCGGCTTCTGAAGCCATGATCACCAGGCCATCCGTGGTGACGTAGTAACGCGAGGGGCGCAGTCCGTTGCGATCGAGGATCGCGCCGATTTTCCGGCCATCGGTAAAGGTGATGGAGGCGGGGCCGTCCCAGGGTTCCATGAGGCTGGCGTGGTACTGGTAGAAGGCGCGCCTGGCGTCTTCCATCTGTGCATTCTTCGACCACGGTTCCGGGATCATCATCATGATCGCGTGGGGCAGGGAGCGTCCGGCCAGCACCAGCAGTTCAAGCACGTTGTCGAACATCGCCGAGTCGCTGCCGTTCGGGTTGACGATCGGCGGGATCTTGCTGACGTCTTCGCCGAACAGCTCGGATTCAAACAGCGCCTCACGCGCATGCATCCAGTTGATGTTGCCGCGGAGCGTGTTGATCTCGCCGTTGTGCGCCACGTAGCGGTACGGGTGGGCACGGTCCCAGCTCGGGAAGGTATTGGTGCTGAAGCGCGAATGGACCATCGCCAGCGCAGTCTCCATCGCCGGGTCGGTCAGGTCGCAGAAATAGGTCCCGAGCTGCTCGGTGAGCAGCATGCCCTTGTAGACGATGGTCTTGCAGGACAGGCTCGGCACGTACCAGAAATCGGCGCCGTCGATCGTCGAGGTGCGGATCTCGCTGTAGGCGCGCTTGCGGATCACGAACAGCTTGCGCTCGAAAGCGAGTTCGTCGGTCAGCCCGGGATTGCGGCCGATTATCACCTGGCGGACGAAGGGCTCGGAGGCGCGGGCGGTTTCACCCAGGCTCTTGTTCTCGGTGGGTACCGTGCGCCAGCCGAGCACCGATTGCCCCTCCGACTGCACGATCTGCTCGAAGCGCTCTTCGAGCTTGCGGCGCTTGCTGGCATTGCGCGGCAGAAAGATCAGCCCGCTGCCATACTCGCCCGGTGCGGGCAGGGTGAAGCCGTCGCGCTGGGCCACGGCCTGCAGGAATCGGTGCGGGATCTGCAGCAGCACCCCGGCACCATCGCCGGTGTTGACCTCGCAGCCGCAGGCGCCGCGATGATCGAGGTTGCGCAGCACCTCGATGGCCTGCTCCAGGATCCGGTGCGATTTGCGCCCCTTGATGTCCACGACAAAGCCGACCCCGCAGGCGTCGTGCTCGTTGGCCGGGTCGTAGAGGCCCTGTTTCGGGGGCAGGCCGAGCCTGCCACTGTGCTGGTGGCTGTGCATGATTGTCATCGGGGTCACTGTCCGCGGGCCATGAAATACGGCCCGTGACCGCACAGTTTAAGTGGCTGGGGGCCATCAGGAAAGGCTTGCGGCGAATCCGGTCTGCCCGGCTGCCTTGTATCCCCCTTGCCGGCGCTTACACTGGCGCCGTGCAGACCCCTGTCCAGATCCAGATCGTCTCCGATTTTGTGTGCCCCTGGTGCTATATCGCCAAGCGCCGGCTTGAGGCGGCGCTGGCCCTGCGTCCGGGCCTGCGCCCAGGGCTATCCTGGCTGCCATTCCAGCTCAGTCCCGACATGCCGCGCGAGGGCAAGGACCGGCAGGCGCACTACGCGGAAATCTTTGGTCCGGAGCGCGCCAGGGTCATCATGGACAAAATGGTCGCCACGGCGGCTGCCGACGGGCTCGTCTTCGTGACCCGTCCAGGTGCCCGTTCACCGAATACGCTGGCCGCACACCGGTTGCTGTACTGGGCCGGCTTGATGCCGGATATCGACCAGAACGCACTGGCTGAGCGCCTCTTCGCTGCCCACCACACGCGGTCGGAAGATATCGGCGACCCGGAAGTTCTGGCGCGCATCGCAGCCGGGGCCGGGATGGCGGGCGACGAGCTGGCGGCGAGGCTGCGCAGCGATACCGATGAGGATGTGGTCCGGGCGTTGATCGACGAGGCCCGCCGGGCGGGCGTGACGGGCGTGCCGTTTGTGGTCTTCGATCAGCAGCAGGCCGTATCCGGTGCCCAGTCGCCGGAGGTCTTTGCGGAGATCCTCGACCAGGTGGTGGCCGCCCGCAGGCA
>JAUPLK010000044.1 GCA_030836925.1 Pseudomonadota bacterium | reverse complement strand
AGCCATGCGCTGCGCCAGCCGTAGGTATCTATGGCCCACTGCGTCAGGATCGGCCAGGCAAAACCGCCTATGCCGACACCGGCCAGCGTCACGCCCAGCGCAAGCCCGCGCTGGCGATCGAACCACAGCGCGACGATCCGCGTGAAGGCAATGTGCGTCGTGCCGACACCGAACACGGCCAGGGCGATGTAGCGCAGATAGAAAGTGAGGAGGTTTGCGTCCTGGAAGTAGAAGGAAGCCACCAGTGCCGCCTCCAGGACCAGGCCGACCAGGATCACGCGCCTCGCGCCCAGCCTGTCCACCAGCATGCCGAAGAACGGCGCCACGAAAGTGATCGTCAGCACCGACAGGAAGAGCGCCGTGAACGCTTCAGTCTGCGACCAGCCGAACTCCTGTCGCAGCGGCGTGACAAACACGCCAAAGGTATAGGTCAGTACGGTGGCAAGACCGCAGGCGAGACCGATGCCGCAGGCAAGCGCGACATACCAGCCATAGAAGATTTTCCTGTTCATCCGCGCCGACTCAGGTCTTGGCGTCAGACTCCGAATACACCTGCACGTCGGTGATATTGAACAGCGACTTCCAGTCCTTGGCGATCAGCAGGTCCATCAACTCGGAGGGCTTCCCGGCCTTTTTGCGCTCCATCTCGGCATCGATGGTGATCAGCGCCTGGTCGACTTCCGGGCCAAACAGGTAGCGCAGATATTCGGTAGGCACGCGCGGCTCTTCGCTGAATCGGCCTTCAGCATCGAAAGAGGCCGGCAGGATCGGCGGGACATAGAACACATTTGGCTCGGTGCCGAACTCGGGGTGCAGCGGCAACGCCACCTTCCACTGGTGCACGAGCTTGTGGATCGGGCCATCCAGGTCCTCGAGGAAGCCGACGAAGCGCAGACGGCCGGGACACTGGCGCGCGCAGGCCGGCGCCACGCCCTGCTCGACGCGCGGAAAGCAGAAGATGCACTTCTGCGACTTGCGCTTCACATAGTTGTAGTAAACCTTGTCATAGGGACAGGCGCGGTTGCAGAGGCGAAAGCCCTGGCACTTGTCCTGGTCGACGAGCACGATGCCGTCCTTCTCGCGCTTGTAGATCGCGCGCACCGGGCAGGCTTCGAGGCAGGCCGGCTTGGTGCAGTGGTTGCACAGGCGCGGCAGGTAGAAGTGATAGTTGTTCGGATAATCACCGGAGCTGGTGTCTTCATCCCAGTTGGCCCCGTACTCCATCGGCTCGATCTGCTGCAGCCGCTCGGCCGTACCCTTGAAGTACACCTCCTCGTGATTCAGCGGGATCGGCCCGCCGAAATTCTTCTGGTCATGCAGATCGCCGAACTGCAGCTTGCCGTCCTTCCAGCCCGACTTCGCACCCTTGGCTTCCCATTCTTTGGGATAGCCGCGGCCGGGCTTGGTCTCGACATTGTTCCAGAGCATGTACTCCTGGCCTTCCTCGTCGGTCCACAGCGACTTGCAGGCTGCGGTGCATGCCTGGCAGCCGATGCACTTGTTGAGGTCGATCACCATTGCAACTTGTCTGGACATTTCAGGTTTCCTGGGTAATTCCTGGGGTCGCGGCTGAAGCCGCTCCTACGGCCGCTCCTACGGCCGCTCCTACAGCGGCTCCGGTGTATTTTTCGAAATTCACCGTGTGGTCGTGATAGGTCTGGTTGGGTACGTAATCGGGTGTACGGTAACCGATATGCCCGTAGTCGCCGACCAGTGAGGTGGGCTTCAGGAGACCACCGGTTGGAATCACGCCGCCGAAGTTCTGCCGGCCGCGGAACATCATCGGGTCCCAGCCATGGAACATGAACATCTGGCCCGGCTGCATGCTGGAACTGACGTGGGCCATGGCGATGAATGCCCCCAGCTTGTTGAAAGTCCGGATCAGGTCGCCATCTTTCACCCCGCGCGCTGCGGCATCGTCCGGATTGACGTACACATCCGGCTCGCCGCGCTGCAGGCTCACCAGCAAGGCATCGTCGCGCCACATGCTGTGCACGCCGTGCCGCGCGTGGCCCATGGTCAGGCGCAGGGGATAGCCCTTGATGGCCAGCGGATCGACGTAGACCGGCAGCTCCTCGCCTTCCTGCAGGAACCAGTCGTGGTCCATGTAGAACTGCTGCCGGCCGGTCAGCGTGGCATAGGGCTTCTTGTCGCGGGTACTGGCAAGGATCTGGTAGCTGTAGGGCGCACCGGGGCCGAACTGCACATCAGCCGAATCCTCGACGCGGATAAAGCCCTTGCTGGCCAGTTCCTCGAAAGTGACCTTGGGGATGCCTGCCGAGTTGTCGAGCAGGAACTGCGCGAGATCGCGCGAATTGGTGATCTTGCCGTTGAGCGTGAACAACTCATGCAGCCGCGCGTAATCGTGGGTGATGGGCTGGCCAAATACCACATCCTTGATTGGCGGCAGCTGACGCGCCCTGGCCTTGGCGCTGATGGACTTTGCCAGGCGCTCCATGATCGTCCAGTCATCCGCCGACTCGCCGAGCGGCGGCACGGCCTGGTCGAGCACCTGCACATAGGGCGTACGGCCTTCCTGGACAAAATCGCGTCGCTCATAGTGCTGAGCGACCGGCAGGACATAGTCGGAATACATCGCCGTGACGCTCATGTCGGGCGTCATGGTGACGATCGTTTCGAGCTTTGCCAGCACGGTTTTGCGGAAGCGCGTACCCGCCGCACGCCAGTTGGCCGTGTTGTGGCCCGCCATGATCGCCATCTTCCAGGGCGTCTTGCTGTAATCGGGCAACCAGCCGTTCTTGATGGACTGCTGATAGTGGGTATCGATGTGATTGGCGAATTCGTCGCCATATACCTGGGCATTGAGCCCCTTGCCGTCGGCCTTGGCATAGTCCCACACGGAGATCGCGGCGACTTTCAGGCGCGGACCCACACCTTCAAAGACGAACTTCAGCAGGCCGTCGGCCTTGCCGAGCTGCGTGGTCTGCATGCCGCCACCAGGGCGCCCCGTATCGCCGGTGAGCGCACACATCAGCAGCCAGGCCCGATGCAGCTTGTCGCCATGCAGCCATTTGCAGGAACGGTAGCCGGCGTAAATCATGCCAGCGCCGGATTTGGCAAAGCTGCGCGCGATGGTGCGGATATTGTCGGCGTGCACGCCGGTGATCTGCTGCGCCTTTTCGGGCGTGTAGTCACGATTGCAGAGCTGGCGCGTCAGTTCAAAGACAGTGGTGACCTCGACCTTGCCCTGCGGCGTCTTGATCTTCCAGCGGCCTTCAAGCGCCGGCTTCAGGCCATTGAGCGCCAGGGTTTCCGGCTCACGCGGCACCTGCGGTGCCGCCGGATGCTGGCCAAAGCCGGTGGCGGGCGCCTTTACCGGCTTGCGGGTGGCCTCGTCCCAGAAATAGAAAACGCTGTCGGCACGCTCGCCGGTTTCGCCGAAGTCGCTGGCACGCAGGAACTTCTGGTTGTCGGTGCGCACGAGGAACGGCAGATCGGTCTGCTCGCGGATGTAGTCCCAGTCGATCAGGCGGTCGGCGATGATGGTCTGCGCCATCGCCATCGCCAGTGCCGTATCCGTGCCGGGTTTCGGATTCAGCCACTTCGAGGCGTGGATTGCCGAGGCGCTGAACTCCGGCGAAATGACCACCACTTCAGTGCCGTTGTACTTCGCTTCCCAGAAAAAATGTGCATCGGGAATGCGCGTCGCGGCCGGGTTTGCCGCCCATACCAGGCAGCACTTTGATTTGTAGATTGCTGCCATGTTGTCGCCCGGCAATTCGTAGCCCAGCGTCATGTAGGCGCCGACCGGCAGGTCGCCGACGCCGGCGAAGGTCTCCGGCACGACGATGCCGGTGGCATTGGCGAAACGGAACATCGCGGTGAAAGATGCCTTTTTCAGGATCATCTGCGTGCCCATCGCGAAGGTGACCGAATCCGGGCCGGACTCTGTCGCGTGCTCGATGATCTTGTCGGAAATCTCGCTGACCGCCTGGTCCCAGCCGATGCGCTCCCACTTGCCGGCACCGCGCTCGCCCACCCGTTTCATCGGGTAGAGCACACGCTGCTTGCCGTACATGTATTTGGAGTGGCGCATGCCCTTCTGGCAGCCACGCGGCCCGTAATCGGGCGTGTTCTCGTCACCGGAGCGGCCGTACTCGCCCTGCTGCTCTTCGCGCCAGACGATGCCGTTCTTGACGTATACGTTGAAGGCACAGTGCCCGGTGCAGTTGATGCCGCGACTGCCGCGCACGACCCGGTCCCAGGTCCACTTCTTGCGCATCAGGTCTTCCCAGACCCCGTACACAGGCTGCGCAGCGGCGGCCATGGCGTCACCGGGCACCATGTACTTGAGCGAGAGGGCTGCCGCCGCGACACCGGAATGTTTGAGGAACGTTCTTCTGTCAGTGGTCGCCGTCATTGGTCGCGCTCCCGCCCCGATACCAGGTCACCGATCATAAAGTATCGAAGCTGTATGTGTTACAGCAAACCCGACTTCACCAGCCGCTCGATATTCGCCTCCTGCCGGCGCCGGAATACATCGCGGCTCGGCGGCTCCACGACCTTGCCATCCTGTAGCAGGAAATTCGGCTGGTGGTACTGCGCCCTGGCATAGGTGCTGGCATAGATGTCAAAGGGCTGACGCGACATCACGTTGGACATCGCGGTGCGACGCCGCGTGCGCCGCAAGGCGCCGATATCGATCACGGCATTGGAATTGAAGGCCTCGCCGCCCTGCGCGGCCTCGGCCAGCACGTGGCCGTTGAAGTCCACGATCTTCGACATCGCACTGCAGGTATAGGCCGGGATCGGCGTGTCGTCGATGCTCGCGCTGTTGGCCGCAACCACGAACACCTGGTTCTCGATGGCCCGCGCCCGCCGGCAGACTTCCTTGATCGTGAGTTCCGCACTGCCCGGCTCGCTGGTCGGGTGGAGGATCACTTCGGCACCACGCAGCGCGAGGCAGCGCGTGATCTCCGGGTAGAGGATTTCCTCGGAAGCGATGGTGCCAAGGTTGCCGATCTCGGTCTTTGCAACCGGGAACACGCTCTCCTCACCGTAGATGCCCAGGTACTTGTCCCAGACATCGTGCGGGGTCGGCTCAAAGCAGGAGGTGAGGCGGCGATAACGCAGAATCACATTGCCGTTCGGGCCGATGATGAAGCAGGTCTGGAAATACAGCTCCGGGAAGTGCGGATCGATTTCATACACGTTGCCGGACAGGTACAGGTTGTTGGCCTGGGCGATCTTGCCGAGCGCCTCGTACTCCGGACCGTTCTGCTCCAGGCAGGCACGGTCACGCCACTCCTGCACCGACTCGCGCATCGGGAAGCCGGTCAGGGTGTACTCGGGCAGGGCCACCAGCCTGACAGGCAGACCATAAAAGAAACGCAGGAAGTTGGCCGCGGTGGTGGTGAACTCGCCGATGCGCCGGATGTTCTCGTCGATCTTCGCGCGGGATGATGCCCGGTCCGTACACCGATTGACGCCCTTGACTGAAACCTGGAGCGCAACGCCGATGAATTCCGGTCCGTCCTGCGTGCCGCTGGCCGGTGCCACACCAGCCTGATGATGATCCGCCATGTCGTATCCTGCTTATTGTTCCGGGAGAGCGCAGTATAGGCGCTACCCCTGAAACGGGGCGCTCGCCGAGTTGCCGGGAACCATGTGATGGACGGCCCACCCCGGAGTCAGGCAAGCGACATGCCGGCGGAGCAGGATCAGCGTGAGGAGGTTACAGGCCATGCCCAGTCAACCCGCAAATCCACCCGGGTGGAACCGCCCCAACATGATCCCGACGCTGAATGGCACGGGCTTCATGTTCGAGGTCCGCGACACCTTCACCAATGATTTCATCAGCCATGCCGGCCGGAGCAGCCACCCGGTTCTGGAACTTGGCTGCGCCTACGGCGTGGCGAGCATTCCGGCGCTGGAGGCCGGCGCAAGGGTGGTCGCCTCCGACATGGAGCCGCAGCACCTCGAGATCCTCAAAAGCAAGGTGCCGCCGCATCTGCTCGACCAGCTCACGCTGGTCGTGGCCACTCTCCCGCAGGCGGAATTCCCAGCAGGCGCCTTTGGCGCAATCCTCTGCTCACGCGTCCTGCATTTTCTCGACGGTGACGATATCGATACCTCGGTGGGCAAGATGGCGCAGTGGCTGGCGCCCGGTGGTCGTCTCTATCTGATCGCCGACACGCCCTATGGCATCTGGCGCAAGAAAATCGCCGAGTTCGAGGCGGGCAAGGCTGCAGGCATGCGCTGGCCGGGCATGATGATCGGGCTGCATAACTACCTCACCGCCGAGCCGCCACCGAAACCGATCGACAAACCGCCATTCATGAACGTGCTTGATCCGGAGCTGATGGCCAGAAGCTGTACCGAAGCAGGCCTGGAAGTTGTGGAAGCCGCCTTCATTCCGCGGCCCGACTTCGGCGGGTTCGGACAGATGGACGGCCGTGAAAATGCCGGGGTGGTGGCCGTCAAACCGGGCTGATATCGTGACTGCAGGGGGACTGACGGATGCACATCGCCTTTTTATGCCGCGCGGCGAGCGTGGCAGGGTTTGCCGTGGCATGCCTGCTTTTCGCGACGCCACCAGTATCGGCAGACGACGAAGTCAGCGAGATCATCGTCACTGCCCGCAAGCGCGAAGAGCGGCTGCAGGAAGTACCGCTGTCGATCACCGCGTTCGATGCCGACGCGCTCAAGGACCGCAATATCCAGTCGGTCTACGATGTCGCCACCTTCACGCCGAATTTCAGTTTCAGCCGCAACGTGGTCGGCCGGCGCCTCGATGCACCGAGCATCCGCGGGCAGTTTTCACCGCTGAACAACTTCGGCTCGGAAGGCAACGTGGCCTTCTTCGTGGATGGCGTGTACATCAGCGGCACCTCCAGCAGCCTGACGGCTGACAACATCGAGCGCATCGAAGTCCTGCGCGGACCGCAGGCTGCACAGTTCGGCCGCGCGGCCTTTTCCGGTGCCGTCAATTACGTGACCCGCACACCCACCAACGAGATCGAGGGACAGGTTTACCTGAA
Organism: Pseudomonadota bacterium; assembly: GCA_030836925.1. Classification (GTDB taxonomy): domain Bacteria; phylum Pseudomonadota; class Gammaproteobacteria; order Steroidobacterales; genus SHZI01. The sequence continues at coordinate 1,930 of JAUPLK010000044.1, read as the reverse complement.
AGGCGGCGAAGACAGCGACTACAAGACCTCGGCCTGGCTCAGCGGCCCCCTGATCGAGGACAAGCTGCTGTTTTTCACCTCGGCCAGCTGGGAGTCGGTGGACGGCCAGTGGCAGAACTCCATGAATCCGTCGAACATCTGCGGACCGGGCGAGACTTTTTCCGACGGTTGCCTGGTGATGAGCCCGCGCTACCAGCTGGGTTGGCCGGAGGGACAGCCGCCCTCGATGCAGATGGACGATTACACGCAGCTCGGTGGCGAAAGTACCTGGAACGTCACCGGCAAGCTGACCTGGAACGCCAGCGACGCACTGCAGTTCAACGTGAAGGCCGAGTACACCGAAACCGACGACGAACACTACGCCTCGCTGTTTCAGCCGGACCTCGACTGCTACACACCCGGCGGTGCGGCCTGCGAGATCACCGCCGACGGGCTGCGCGCCGTGATGAATATCGCCGACTTGCGCGAAGGCGCCACGTCGGGATCCTTCGGCACGACCGAGGGCGACGATTTCGTACCCAGCACGGCCCGGCCTGCACCCTTCCTCGGCACCCGCAGTGAAACCCGGCGCTATCTCGCCGAAGGCATCTACACCATCGATGACTGGGAAATCGCGGCACGCGCCACGCTTAATCACCAGAGCCTCGAAAGCTACAAGGACCTCGACCGTTCACCGTACTGGGGTCCGCTGTTCGCCGGTGTGTTCCAGTCCGGTGAGCTGCAGCGCTGGAGCGACCACTCCTATGAGGCACGGGTCACCTCGCCGCAGGATCAGCCGCTCCGGACCACGGCCGGCGTCTACTATTTCCGTGCCGACAACACCTCCTACCAGCGTGAATTCACCGGCTTCTGCAACCGGCTTGAATACGGCATGCCGGAAATCAACGGCCAGCGCTCCTGGACGCTGAATGCCGACAAGGAGAACAAGGCGGTCTTCGGCGGTGTGGCCTATGACATTAAGGAAGACGTCACGCTGGAAGTGGAAGGCCGCTATGCCAAGGACTCACCGACCCAGCACGCGGCGAACGGCATCAGCGCATCGACCAGCTATTACAGCTTCACGCCCCGGGCAACGCTCACCTGGAAGCCCACCGAAGACCTCAACCTGTACGGCCTGGTCGCCAAAGGCAACAAGCCCGGCGGTTATTTCTTCGGCTATTTCGACGCTCCGATAACACCCACCGGCCCCGGCAGCACCACCGAGGCCATCGAGAACGGCGATGCCGTCATCAAGGAGGAGAACGCCTGGACCTACGAAATGGGCGCCAAGACCCAGTGGCTGGACCGTCGGCTGACCGCCAACATATCGGTGTTCTATATCGACTGGTCCGACCAGGCGATCAACGAAGTACGCAACATCCAGTGGGCCTGTGCAGACACGGGCAACACGGCACAGGTACCCAATAACGTCATCCGCAATGTCGGACAGTCCACAGTGATCGGCAGCGAAGTGGAACTGGCCCTGGCTGCTACAGACAATCTGCGTCTGGCCGTGAATTACGGCCTCGCCTCCACGGAACTGAAGGACTACGAGTCGGTGATCGACCAGACCAGCGGGGTAATCGTCGATGCCGAAGGCAAGGAAGCCCCGCGCGTACCCAAGCACACGGTGACGACATCAGCCACCTGGACCCGCCCCTTCGGTGACCGCGGTGCCAGCTGGTTTCTGCGCGGCGACTACGTGTACAACTCGAAGACCTGGCTGGAGGCCGACAACATCGTCTATGTGGGCGCACTCAACCTCGTCAACACCCGCTTCGGCATCGAGTCAGACCAGTGGACGGCAACCTTTTACATCGACAACCTGACCGACGACGACACGCCGACACTGGCCACGCAATTCCCGAACTTCAACAACTTCCCCGGCGTGACCACCGCCTTCCACGTCGTACCCCGGCGCGGCAAAAACGCCGGGCTCACGCTGCTGCAC
>JAUPLK010000235.1 GCA_030836925.1 Pseudomonadota bacterium | reverse complement strand
AGCAACATCGTCGCCAATACCAGCGTGTATTCGGGTCGTAGCGTGCTGTGGGGTGCGGCCACCAGTCCGGATACCGGCGAAGGCCGCTTCGGTTCGGTGCGTTTCGAGACGGCGCCGGCTGTCGTGCCGGTGCCGGCGGCCATGTGGTTGCTGGGCTCCGCGCTCGGCAGTCTGGCGGCGTTGCGCCGCCGGGCGGCGCCTCAGCCCACGCCAAAGACGATCCAGCAGCCGTAGACGGCGATCGCCTGGGTCAGCAATTCGCTGACCATCGACGGTATCTGCTTGTGCAGGATATGCAGGGGTATCGACGCCACGAAGACGCCGGTGAAGGCCAGCGCCCAGGTGGACCACGATGTGCCGAATCCATCGGCAACCACGGTCAGTCCAATGCCGAGCGCCCCGACGAGCAGTATCCGCCGCAGCGTGAATATCACTTTCGTATAGGCATGCCGGGTGTCGAGCACGTATTCGACGGCACCGTTCACGTTCACCTTCTTGTAGCGGGCGAACACGAACAGCAGTCCGAATGCCACCGAGCCATGCAGTACCGGAAGCCAGTGGTCGACGAGCAGGGTGCTGAGGGGTGCTTCAATTGCCTCCGCCAGCACGAAGCTGCCGGCATAGGCCGTGAAGGGAATGCCGAAGCACAGCGCGGCGAAGTTCAGGCGTGCGTAGCCTTGCAGCAGGGTTTGCCGCTCGGGGATTCGCGCCCCAAGCACGTGGTTCATGAAGTCGAAGGACATCCCGAAGGTCACCAGTCCGACCAGCAGCCACACCACCTCCGGATTGCGTGCGTAGCACCAGAAGCAGAAAGCAGCGAGGGTGAACCCGGCAGCAGTGAGCAGCTCGACGGTGCGGGCATGCAGGTCGACGCCTGGTGTGGGAGCAAACATTGATTCGCCATGTTTCGGAGTGGGCATAGTCTACCGGCTATCTGCGGCGCAGCGGCTGCCGCTGCTGGTAAGTCAGCGATTTCCAGGCCCATTCAAAGGGCCCGAAGTGATGGTGGCGGAGCCACCAGTTGCTGAAGGCAATCTGCACGATCCAGATGCCGGCGGTCACCAGGTAGAGGTACCAGCCGGTGAACTGGCCATACAGCCCGAAGCCCACGGTATAAAACAACAGTCCGCACAGGATCGACTGGCCCAGGTAGTTGCTGAGCGCCATGCGGCCGACCGCCGCGATGCGCGTGGCCAGCCAGCTCTGCGGGTAGTTACGGCAGAACAGGAGTATCAGTCCGAGATGGCCGAGTCCCACGGCCATGCGTCTGAAGTCGTAGTGAATCAGGTTGCGCGCTTTCAGGATCGGGTCGAAGTCAGAGCCGATCAAGCCGGCGGTTTCCCAGGCCGCGAGCGGTAGCCCGATCCCGTAACCAAGCATGAGCAGCAACATGTAGCTGCGCGGCGCCGCAGTCATCGTCAGCACACCGGCGCGCAGCAGCGCCATGCCGACCAGCATTGCGCCGAGCGAATCCAGCAGCAGCCATTTCGCGCCGACCACCAGCAGCAGGATGAGGCTGGTCTGCAGTTTGTTGACCAGGAACTCCCCGATCGCGCCGCTGCCGGTGATACGGATCAGTTCTTGTGTCTTGGCCGCGTCGAGATCGGGGTGTGCGCGCTGCTCGATGGCTTCCCAGTCCTGCAGCCGCTGTTTGCGCGCCGGATCTGCATCAGCTGCCAGAGCCGGATCAGCCTGCACGGCCATGTACTCCGCACGCAGCTGTATGGCCTCCTGCCAGTTCATCGCGCGCAATCCACCCTGAACCGAGAACACCGCCAGCGCCAGAAGCAACAGCTTGCGGGGGTCGAGCTTGCGCAGCGGATACAGTACGAGGCCGCACAACGCGTAAATGAACAGGATGTCCGCCGGCCACAGCAGCACGAACAGGTCTAACAGCCCGAACAGCATCAGGAAGCCCAGACGCCGGTAGTAGATCCGTGCGCTGCCGGCGCCCGGTGTGCGTGCGTCGAGGCGACTCACCATCAGCAACATGCCGGCGCCGAACAGCATGGAGAAGAGTGCGCGCTGGCTGCCCTCGAAGAGCGTATGCATGACTGCCCAGGTGTGCAACGGCGCGCCACCCCAGTCGGTCGCGGCAACCGGATAGTCGTAGATCGCCTGCGGACCGGCAAAAGACCAGATATTCATCAGCAGTATGCCGAGCACCGCAAAGCCCCGCGTCGTATCCAGTGCCTGGATGCGGTCGGCGGCCGACAGTGGCGTCGCAGTCTGGTTCAGATGGCTACCCCTGGCCGCGGCTGGTTCTATCCGGGCTGAGTACCGGCTTGCTGGCGCCGCTTCGCGATATCGACCGCGGTCAGGATGACCACCGCCATGATGATCGGTTCGCCGATGTTGCCGAAAATACCGCCGGTACTCGAAAACGGCACGGCAAAGAAAGCCATCGCACCGAGCGAGCCCAGGGTCAGCCACTTCCAGCCGCTTCGGCGCCACAAAAAGATGCCGAAGATGATCAGCATGACGGTCAGCGTGATGGCCGGGATCGGCGGGATGGATTTCCCGGCGCCAATCTCGGCATCGGGTCCGCAGGCCGTGTATTCGGCAATGTGCGTCGTATATCGCAAGGTGTCGGCAAAGCAGGAGGGGTAGAGGCTCGACTGCGAAAACAGCCACAGGTCATGGCCGATGAAGTACACGGCGAGCAGGCAGAAGGCGCCCATCACGGTCTTCTTCTGTGCCAGGCGGAAGCCGGCTTCGCGGGCCATCGCGCCGATGGCGATGAAGGTCATCGGCAGGCTGATGTAGTGGGCCAGGAAGCGCACGGTGTTGAGGTTCATCAGCAGCGCGCCCTCGCCCAGCGTGCTGCCGATTGCGATCACGGCATTGTCGTACCACAACAGCAGCAAGGGCAGCGTTGCAAACAGCAGGCCATTGCTCCGGTAACGCAGGCAATGGCCCGCGGCCCAGAACAGTACGCCGAGATCGACGAGGGCGATGATCAGATAAGCGGCAGACAACATATGGATTCATTCCAGCATATTCATGACGGATATGGCATCTATAATCCGGCGCCGCGGCCATTTGCGGCCATGACCCGAGCGAGGACGCCTCACGATGCATGCCCGCTTGCGTGCCGGCTGGCTGCTGGCACTGTTATTCACGACTGGCGCCGCAGGGGCTGATGATGCCGACATCGTGGTGACCGGGACGCGCCTGCCCGTGACCGGCGCCGGCCTCGCGCAGAACGTGACCGTGATCGAGCGTGCCGAAATCCAGGCCAGTTTGCCCGCCGGCATCGAGGATGTGCTGTCGCGCGTGACGGGCATCTACGTCGACCAGGCGGGTTCGGCCGGCGGCTTCATGTCGATGTACCTGCGTGGCGCCGAGAACAGCCATCTGCTGATCCTGCTGGATGGCGTCAGGCTGAATGACCCGACCACCACCCGCGGCAGCACCTACGACCTGTCGTCGATCGACGTGAACCAGATCGAGCGCATCGAGGTGCTGCGTGGCCCGGCGTCTGCGGTGTATGGCGGTGAAGCGCTGGCGGGCGTGATTCACTTCATC
>JAUPLK010000043.1 GCA_030836925.1 Pseudomonadota bacterium | reverse complement strand
CGAGCGCAAGCTCGTGCAGCGCATCCGCATGTTCCGCTTCCTGGAGAAGGATGTGCCACCGGTGACGACCACCAAGCCGATCGACTTTTTTCCGGCCTGAGCGGGGAAAAGCAGTCTGACCCCTTTCCGTTTCAGGGGCGGCGCTGGCCGCGCCAGGCGATCACGGCCACAAAGCCGAGGTAGCTCGCGGCCATGAACCAGAATTCGTTCACGCCCTGCTGCTCGACGCCGTAACGTGCGATCTGCTCGAAACCGATGAACACGACCGTGTAGGCGATTGCAGCGCCGAAGGCGGCCAGTTTCCAGGCCCATGAGCGGCCGTGGCCGCGGATGCCCTGCCAGCACCACACGGCCAGGAACACCAGCGTGTAGAGGTTGAGCAGCAGGCTCCAGAACGGCGCCTTCTGGAAATAGTGATTGACCCAGAATGCGCCGCCGCCCATGAAGTTGAGCAGCACATAGCGCCATTCCGGCAACGGTGCCCTGAGGATCTTCTCCCACAGCAGCACCAGGAAGATGTAGGCGGTCCAGGCGCCGTATACCAGTTCGTAAAACTGCACCTTGCCGGCCCAGGCCGGGTCGATCTCGATCATGACGTGCTCCGTTGTCGGTCGGCTATCCGGCCAGTTCGCTGCAACTGGATCCGTAGCGAAAACAACTGTAGCAGCGCTGGTGGTGCAGCATCACGCGGGCCGGCATGGCCGCGGCCAGTGTGCGGCCAAGCTCGTAGTCGGGATCGTCATCGACCAGCGTGCAGGCGTAAACGCGCATCTGCCCGGCCTGCTTGACCACCATCTTGCTGAAGGCACACATGAAGGCGCGGCGGGTCGCTTCGGTCTGGTAGCGCGTCATGCAGTCGGTGGTGATGGCCGGCACGTTGCGTGACTCACCGGGCGCGCCAAAATCCGGAAAGGCGACGATGCGCGTCGCTGCCGGCAGGCCGTTGTCGCCCAGCAGGCGCTGGAAAGCGGCTTCGACGCTCGCAGTGTCTTCGTCGGCCGGCATCTGGCGTGCCAGCGAGATGCCGAAACCGAGCCCCTGCAGTTGGCGCAACGACTCGAGCGCCTGGCGAAAGCTGCCGGCGCCACGGCCGGCGTCGTGCCGGACCTCGTCCGGGTAGTCGATGCTGATGCGGAATGACACCGGCTGCGCGGCGTCTTTCAGCCGTGCGATCTGGTGCAGGCGCTTCAACAGCGCATCGCTGCCATTGCTCAGCACCAGGCACGGGCGGTACTGGCTGGCGTAATCGAGGATGCGCACGAAATCCTTGACGATGAACGGCTCGCCACCGGTGAAGGAGAACTGCCGCACGCCCAGCGTCAACGCCTCTTCGATGAAGGGCCGGGCATCCTTGAGCGTGATTCGCTGCAGGCGGTTGTCGCCGGGCCGCGAACCTTCCAGGCAGAACGGGCAGCTCAGGTTGCAGGCGGTACCGGTATGCAGCCAGAGTTCATCGAGTGCGTGTGGCTGTATCCAGCCGCGTGCGGCGCCGTCATCCGTCTGCAGCCAGTGTGCTTCGGTGCGGGTCAGCATGTCTCAGGCATCGTCGCGCGGCGGGGCCGGGCGCACCGTGGTGTCGTCCGGTTCGCTGAGCGGCGCATAGCGACGTGCCAGCCGATGCGGCGGGATCCCCAGCGCATGGCCCAGTGCGAGCAGCCGGTTGCCGACCGTGCGCCGGATCCAGCCGTCACGTTCCCAGCGCCGGGGCGAAACGCCGATGGCGGCCGGCATGCAGGCAAAGCTGCCTTGCCGGCGCAGTGCACGCACCAGTGCCACTTCTTCGAACAGGGGGACGTCGGCAAAGCCCCCCGCCGTGTCGTAGGCGGTCCTGGTCGCAAACAGTCCCTGATCCCCGTACGGCGTGCCGAAGCGGGCGCGCAGGTTGATCAGGCGGGCCAGCGCGGACTTGTACCAGGTGCCGGTGCCGGTGAAGCGGAAGCCGAAGTAACCGCCGGCCGAACTCGTCGTGTGCTGGGCTCTTATCAGGGCGAGGGCGTTGCCCGGCGGCGCCGCGTCAGCGTGCAGGAACCACAGGATGTCGCCGCAGGCGCGCAATGCGCCGGCATGCAGCTGGTGCCCGCGGCCGCGACGGGCGCTGACATACACGCAACTGAAGCGGCGCGCCAGGCTGCGACACGCGCTGCTGGCGCCACCATCGACGACCACGATCTCGTCGGGCGGATTTTCCAGAGCATGCAGGCGATTGAGCAGGCGGGCCAGGGCTTCGTTGTCGGCCACCACCGGGATGATCACGCTCACCGACGGGCCAGCCGCGTCGCTGCGGCGCAGACGCAGGGGCCGTGTGATCTCGAAGATGTTGGTTGCCGCACCCATGCTCGCTGCGCTGCCGCCCGTTCAGGTGGAGGAGTATCCCAGACTGCATAGCGTCCGGTACAGGATCCGGCGCGCCGGCCGCTGATCGCTGCGCAGCTCTGTGCAGAGCCGTTGCAGGTCTGCCGCCACGTCCACGTCATAACTCGAGGCCAGGCTGGCCACGCGCAGTCCCTGTGTCGTGCAGCGTTCCGCGAGCGCGGTGTACAGCCGGTCGCTGCTCCACGGCAGGTCGGCGAGGGTGGGCCAGGCGTGACGCGCAGCCATCAGCGTGACGCCGCCATCCAGTGCCGGTGCCAGCACCACATCGTGATGCAGTAGCGCGTTGCGTGCGGCGGCGTAATCCTGCTCGCTCAGGGCCGGTGCATCGCTGCCGATGAAAACAACAGGCGCCGGATAACAGTCGCGCACGAGTTGATCGACGGTCTGCAGACGCTGGCCCAGATTGCCCGAAGGTTGCGGGATCACGCGCACCGGTCTGTCCAGCAGTGTTGCCGCCCATTCGGCATCTTCTGCCTCGCTGGGTGAGAGCACCACGGGTCCTGGCCAGCGCGCCGCGTCTTCGAGTGCGGTGTTCAGCAACAGAACGGAAATGTCGGCGGCCCGGGTGTTGCCGATCTCGGCAGCGAGGCGTTGTTTGCCGATGCCAGGGGCCGGTCGCCGACAGAAGATCACCAGTACGGGTGGGTTGTGGGGGAGGTCGGACATGCGGCCAGCATAGCGCCTGGCCTGGTCAGTCCGGATCCCGTTTTGCAGGAACTGAAACCCGGCTTGTCAACCCCCAAAAATGCTTGATTCGTCGTGCTTTACGCAACGCAACAGCAGCGTCCTGCTGGCGCTGGTCAGGGCCATAAGCCAATTTAAACAGATAGATAGCTAATACCTCAGGGCTATAAGTGTCGCGCCTCAAAGCTCCGGCAAATCCGGGGTGCAGTGCCGGACCAGTTGTATATACTTCTGCCCTGCCTGCTGAACAAAGCGCCGGCTTTTTACCCCAGAGCAATAATTCGCGACCGGTAAAAAAGGCGTCCAGGCAGGATCTTCCAGATTCTTGTTGGCCCGGTTTCGCACTCTTTGCCGGGCTGGCACCACCGGTCAGGCCCGGCGGTCCGAATCGCAGTCTGGTCACCAGTCCCGTGTCGGGGTTTGGCTGGATTTTTTCGGATCGTCGGGCCCCTACTCAGCGACACCTCGCCCGGTATTCGGCCTCCAGCGCCGACAGCTTCTGTTTCGATACCCGGCCCTGTTTCGCCGTATAGCCCATGCGCCGTCGCAGCCGGAGCTCATCCATCCGGCTTTGCAGTTTGCTGCACTGGACTTTTTCCGTCTTGTCCTGCGGCGCACCGATCGCGGTGGATGAGCCGATGCCGAGCATGACCAGCAGCAGTGCCGGGCCCAATGAAAAACCTTGCATGTCTGCGCTCCTCGCCAGGGTGAGTGACGGAAGGAGCATGCGACGCGCGTTGCCGGGACGGCGAGCGACATATGTACTGCGATCGTCGACTATTGGCCGGTCGGCACCAGTGGCTGGCTGGCAATCCGGAATTCGGCAACCGGCACACCGCCGATCAGGTGTTCCTGGATGATGCGCTCGAGCACCGCTGGCGTGCAGTGGCGATACCAGATGCCTTCGGGATAGACGAGGGCAACCGGTCCCTGCATGCACACCTGCAGGCAGTTGGCCTTGGTGCGATAAATGCCGCCCGACCCGGTCAGCCCCAGTTCCTTGAGGCGGCCCTTCAGATATTCCCAGGCCACCAGGCTGTCCTCGCGCGAGCAGCACTTGGGCTTGCCCTGGTCGCAACACAGGAAAATATGCCGCCGGATGCTGCTGATGCCCAACTGTTCCAGGCGTGCCTGCAGTGTGCGTTCGGGATCTGATGTGTCGTTCATTGTTCGCCTGTCGGTGCAAGTGAGTGCCAGCCGGTGCTTTGGTTGGGTGCCACCTTTGTATCGCTTACACTGCGCCCCCCGCGCAAGACCAATAGGCACGATCAGGACAGGAGCAGTGATTGCCGTGAGCAAAGGTACTGAAACCAAGACAATTATGGAATTCCTCGCCGAGAATCCCAACGTGGATGTCTCGCGTGCCTGGGAGCGTTGCTGGAACATCCACTCGAAGATAGTCGAGCGTGTGCAGGCCCGCTTCGGTGTGCAGCGTCATGCGCAGAGCGACGGCTTTGACTACTGGGGTTCGCCGGACGGACAGCTTGAAGGTGCATTCAAGGCCTATAGCGGTCCGGATGTCGACTGGCTGGTGCACTCGTGGCTCGGCAACCGCAAGGCCAGCCTGCTCGACATGAATGCCACCGCATTTCTCGGTCAGCAGACCCGCGTGCCGCACCTGGGCATCATCTTCGGCACCATCCCCAAGCTGTACTTCTATGCCGAGTACATGCCGCGGGTGGATCTGCGCACCAACTACGAGTACCTGCTCAAGTATTACGAGCCCGCCAACCAGGAATTCCTCAAGTTCCGCAGCGATCCTAAATGGACGCGCTTCGTCAGCCACGGCACCTATCTGCGCGCGCTGATGTCACCCATTGCCACCAGTTCACATGCCGAACTCAACGACGAGAACATCGGCACCTGCGAGAAGTACCTGGTCGGTTTTGTCGATCGCTGGTTCCGCTGGCTGGACGACGCAGACACCGTGCCGGAAAACGAGCGTGCCGCCCAGCAGGACTACGACTTCAAGATCCGCGAGCTGGGTTACCGTACCGATCCCATGAACGTCTTGCCGCAGCGGATACTCGGTGAGCAGGAGTTCAACAGGCGCCTGGAAATGCGCATCGGCACTCAGCAGATGGCAGAAGCGCGGGGTCGCTGGCGGAAGAGCTGACCCGGAAGCGCGCGGCTGAGCAGTGGCGAGCCGGAGCGGCGCTCCGACCCGCCCTGATCAGCTGGCCAGGAACAGCAGCAGGGTGACCAGCGGGATGCTCACGGCGACCGCCGCCAGCAGCACTTCACCCAGCAGTTCGAACTCGTCCAGGCCCAGATTCATGAAATTCCTCAACATCGTCAGCACTCCTTGTGCAAAATCGCTACAGTTCCTTGCGACGTGTGCAGAGTAGGGCCGGTATGTTGCACGGTCCTTTCACTGGGGTAACACGCTGTAACAATTTGTAACGCCCAACCCCTTTTTCCAACAAAGGGTTACGATCTCTATCTGCAGCCGGGCATTAGACGGCATCAGGCCGCTGAAAAACGTGACGCATGACGCGAATCCTGCTCATCGATGATGACGAAAAGCTGGGCGAACTGCTGAAGGCCTACTTTCAGCGTTTCGACATGCAGCTCGACAACGCCGTGCGTCCCTCGGAAGGCCTGCTGAAGATCCAGCGTGACAAGCCGGACCTCGTGATCCTCGACGGCATGCTGCCCGAGCAGGACGGTTTCGATGTCTGCCGCACCATCCGCAAGACCAGTTCGATACCCGTCGTGATGCTCACGGCGCGTGGCGATGTCACCGACCGCATCGTGGGCCTGGAAATCGGTGCCGATGACTACCTGTCCAAGCCCTTCGAGCCCCGCGAGCTGGTGGTGCGCATCCAGAACGTGCTGCGGCGGAGCCGGGCAGCGGAGGAGGAGAACAGCAAGCTGTTGCGTTTCGGCAGCCTGCAGGTGGATACCGAACGACGCACCGCCGAGCTGGAAGGCAACCCGCTCGATCTGACCACGATGGAGTATCAGCTGCTCGTGCTGTTCGCCTCCAATCCGGGCCGCACCTTCAACCGCGACGAAATCCTCAACGAGCTGCGCGGCATCGACGCGCAGCTGTTTTCCCGCTCGGTGGACATTCTCGTCAGTCGCCTGCGCCAGAAACTCGGTGACACCAGTCGCCAGCCGCGCTTCATCAAGACGGTGTGGGGCACGGGTTACGCCTTCATCGGTGTGGATCCGGCCGCTGGATGATCAAGGAAATCACACGCTCGCTGTCCGCGCGTCTGGTCGGCGTGTTTTTCATCACCTCGCTGGTCTACGGTTTTGGTGCCATCTATTCGGTGCGCCTGGTGCGCGAAACCGATTACCTGCGCGAAATCGTCGGCTCGCATATTTCGCTGCATGCCGACCTGGTGCTGAAGGAAATCGGCACGCCGCCGGATCCGGCGCGGGCCAAGGCCATCGTCGACCGCATCCCGGTGGACATCCGCATCAGCAGTCCGGATCTTGACTGGTCATCCGACCCTGAATTCCCCGACCTGGCCGCCATTCCCTTCGGTCCCATCGCCTATCTGGGCCTGGACGACAAGAGTCAGCAGAACATCGAGTCCTGGGCGCGCGGGCTCGAGCGGGTGCGCTTTGCCCGTTACCAGGGGCACATCTTTGCCGAGCTTACCGAGGGTCCGCACGTGGTGGTCTTCGCCTCGCCACGGCTGTCCGAGGTGCCCCCACCGGACCTGACTGCGCCGGTCATGGTGCTGTTCTCGCTGTTCGTACTGTCGCTGTGTTTCCTGGCGGTGCGCTGGCTGGTGCGTCCGATCAAGTGGATCCAGGCCGGCACTTCCCGGATCGGTGCCGGCGACCTCGATTACCGGATCGAGACCAGTCGTCGTGACGATCTCGGTGATCTCGCGGCCGGCATCAATCACATGGCCGATGACGTGCGCGACATGCTCGAGGCCAAGCGCCAGTTGCTGCTGGCGATCAGTCACGAGCTGCGCTCGCCGCTGACCCGCGCCAAGGTGGCGCTCGAATTCCTCGACGATGAGCAGGTGAAGCGCAACCTGCTCGACGATATCCGTGAAATGGAGCGGCTGATCGCCGATCTGCTCGAAAGCGAGCGCATGAATGTCGGCCATACCACGCTGCGGCGCACGCTGGTCGACCTGAGCGCCATGCTCACCGGGCTGGTGCGTGAGGAGTTCCAGGAGCAGGCGGCGCGGATCGAGCTGAAACTGCCGCCCGGTGTGGTCGTGCGCGAGGTCGACGAGGTGCGCATGCGCCTGATTGCCAAGAACCTGATCGAGAACGCCTTGCGCTACACGCCGCCCGATGCCGCACCGGTCGCGGTCGAACTCACGGTCAAGCCGGGCATGGTCCTGCTGCAGATCCGCGATCACGGTCCCGGCATAGCCGGCGAGCACCTGCCGAAAATCAGCCAGGCTTTCTACCGGGCCGATCCGGCCCGCTCCCGCAGCACGGGCGGCCTCGGCCTCGGCCTGTATCTGGCCCGGCGCATCGCCGAAGCGCACAACGGCAGCCTGGTGATCGAGAGCGAACTCGGCGAGGGGACGCTGGTGACGGTGACCATCCCGGATTTCGTGGCCTCGCAGGAGCTGCTGTGACCCGGCGGCCGGTGCCGGCCCGCGCGCATATCGGTTAGCATCGTTGCCTGCCATCCCGGCCCATCTGCCCAGCGGAGTACTGCCATGGACGAAGACGACAACACCATCATCGACGCTGCGGCAGAGCAGGTGGTAGAGCTCGGCAATCGCATGCTCGAGGCCGACGATGAGGCCGATTCCTGGGATGTGGCTGACGGGCTGCTGGCCGGTGCCGTGCAGTTCTGGCTGTATTCCCGCCAGCCCTGTGACGACCCGCGCTGCGAAAATTGTGCCGAAGTCAGCACCGCCGAGCTGCGCATGCGCAAGCTGATCGAGGAAACCCGGCGCTGCGCCGAGGAGAGCAGCTACTACGAGACGCCATTCGACATGAATGTCGGCCGGGCCTGATCCCGGTCAGGTTCCGGAGTGGGAGCTTCGTGCTATATTCCGGCGCCTTTTTAGCCACACGGATGCGCGACAATGCCGACGATTCACGTGACCAACCGGAGCGGCAAGAAATACACGCTCAAGGCCGATAACGGCCTCACCCTGATGGAGCCGCTGCGCGAGATCGACGACAGCATCGAGGCATTGTGCGGTGGCATGTGCTCCTGCGCGAGCTGCCACATCTTCATCAGTCCCGAGTGGTTCAAGAAGGTGCCCGGTCCGCAGAGCGATGAAACCGAACTGCTGGAGGGGACCGAAACCTTCCGCGCCGCCGAGTCGCGACTGGCCTGCCAGGTCAAGGTCACCGATGCCGTCGATGGCATGGTGCTGATCGTCGCGCCCGAGGAATAAAACACCTGCCCATCGATTACGAACACCTGATGTCGCTGCGCAGTCGCAGCGAGGCGGTCAGCTACACCGACCGCGACACGCTGCTGTATGCGCTGGCCATCGGTCTCGGTCGTGATCCCGGCAACCGCGGCGAACTGGCCTATGTCTCCGAGCACGCCGGCCTGCACGTCCTGCCCACCTTTGCCAGCGTGCTCGTACCCGGCGGATTGCTGCAGGACTGCGGCTGGGATGCGGCCCGCGTCGAACATCATGCGGAGAGCCTGACGCTCGAGCGTCCGCTGGAAGAGGCCGGCTCCCTGCTGGTCGACAGCGCCGTGGTGGCCGTGGCCGATCAGGGCAGCGACAAAGGTGCAGTCGTCGTCGTCGAGAGCCGGGCGCGCCGCGCCAGGGACGAGCAGCCGATGTTCACTCTGCGCCGCAGCTTCCTGGCGCGTGGTGACGGCGGTTTTGGCGGGCCGCGCGGCGCAGTCGATGTTGCGGCACACCGTTTGCCGGCGCGCGCACCGGACCTCACCGCACTGATGGCGACACGGGCCGACCAGGCACTCCTGTACCGGCT
>JAUPLK010000234.1 GCA_030836925.1 Pseudomonadota bacterium | reverse complement strand
CGATTTCCGCCTGGGTGTGGTCAACGAGCAGTGGGACATCATTGCCTACGTCGACAACGCCTTCGAGGATGACACGATCAAGTCCTCGTTCCGCAACACCTACAACCAGGGCATTGCGTTTTTCGGTGGAAGTTTTTCACCCCTGGGCCCGCCCAGCACCTTTGTGCTGCCGGGCAACCAGACGCCGATCAAGCCCGATCAGCGCCAGGTCGGTCTGCGGGTGAACTACCGTTTCGGCGCCCCGTAACTCAAGCACAGAAAGGACCCATCAGCATGACTGTCACGCGCACCCGCCGACGGGTCCTGAAGGAAATCGCCGCCACTGCCGGTGTCATCGCCACCGGCAGTGGCCTGAGTGCGAAAGCGCTGGCAGCCAGCGGGCGCGACGCCGATGTGATCGTGATCGGTGCAGGCCTCGCCGGCCTCAACACGGCGCTCACGCTGCAGGACGCCGGCCTCAGCGTATTGCTGCTCGAGGGCAGCAACCGGGTTGGTGGTCGGGTGATGACGCTCGACAAGGTGCCAGGCCGGCCGGAGGCCGGTGGCACCGAATTCGGTGCGGGTTATGCGCGCTGCCTGTCGATGATCGACCGGCTGGGCGGTTTCCCGATGCAGAAGTGGCTGGATACCGTCGAGCTGCCCTTTGCCTTGCACGTCGATGGCACGACCATGCCGATGTCGGCCTGGGCGGAGTCGCCGCTCAATCAACTGGTTGGCAAGGAACGCGCAGCCGGCGGGCCGCTGATGGGACCCTTTGCGCTGACCATGATGTACGCGCCGCGTCCTTCACCGCTCAATGGCCTGGACAGCTGGCTGCTGCCGGAGGCGGCGCCACTCGATATCAGCTATGGCGAGTTTCTCAAAAGCCGGGGCGCGAGCGAGGCTGCTTTGCGTTTCATCAGCAATGACACGCCGACTGGCGATGTCGGGACGCTTTCCGCCCTGTGGCAGCACCGGCTGTTTCGCTTTCAGGAGTTCATGGGCGGTATCGACGGCCTGAATCGCATCGCCACCGGCGCCAGCCGCTTCCCGGAAGGCATCGCGAAGCTGCTCAAGCGCGAGGTTGCCTTCAATACGCATGTCACGGCGATACGCGCCGACAAGGATGGCGTCGAAGTACTGACCAAGGCCGGACGCCGCTACCGTGCAGGCCGGGTGGTCGCGGCCGTGCCGCTGCCGCTGCTGCGGGAGATCGCGATCGAGCCGGCCCTGCCGGCCCTGCAGGCGGCAGCCGTGCGCGAGATTCCCTACGACAACATGGTCAACGTGTTCTTCGCGGTCAAGGAACCCTACTGGAAAGTCGACGGGCTGCCTGGCTCGCTGTGGACCAACCAGCCGATGGGCCGCATGTACCACTTCAAGTCGGAACAGGGTGAATACCTCTGGATGAATGTCCGTCATCCACAGTCGCCGTGGATCAGGATGACGGATGCCGAGGTGATGCAGGATGCGACCAAAGCCCTGAACCGCATCAGGCCCAGCACGGTCGGGCGCATCGAAGCCCTGGCGGTGGTCAACTGGTCGGCTTACCCCTGGACGCGCGGCCATAACGTGTATCGGCTGCCCGGACAGATTGCCCGCTACGGCAATATCGTTGCCGAGCCGCATGGCCGCATCCACTTTGCCGGCGATCATACGGCCGCAACGATGATGGGCATGGAAGGCGCCATGGAGTCGGGCGAACGGGTGGCGGTGGAGATCCTTCAGTTGACCTAGAATCAGCTTCTGTTCCCCCGCCTGAAGAGATCCCATGCAGACCATCGTCATTACCGGCAGCACCCGCGGCATCGGCAAGGGCCTCGCCCGCGAATTTCTCGAACTCGGTCACCGGGTGGTGGTCACTGGCCGCAGCCAGACGGCAGTCGACGGTGCACTTGCCGAACTGGCCAGGCCCGATGCAGTCCTGGGCTGTGTCTGCGACGTGCGTGACATGGCCTCGCTTGAAGCGGTCTGGACAGCGGCGGTTGCGCGCTTTGGTCGCGTGGATATCTGGATCAGCAATGCTGCCGTCGCCACCGACCGGGCGCTGCTCGTCGATCTGCCAGTCGAGCAGATCGTGGCCACCATCGAGACCAATCTGCTCGGCACGATCTACGGCACCAAAGTGGCGCTGGCCGGCATGCTGCGTCAGGGCGGTGGCAAGATCTACACCTTCGAGGGTTTTGGCAGCAACGGCATGATGTCGCCGGGCCTCACCACCTACGGCAGCAGCAAATACGGGCTGCGCTATTTCACCCGCTCGCTGGCAAAGGAATACAAGGACTCGCCGGTGCTGATCGGTGCGCTTAGTCCCGGCATGGTGCCCACCGACCTGTTGCTCTATTCCTCGAAGAGCAAGGACGCGGCAGAGTGGCAGAAGGCCAAGCGCGTCATGAACATCCTCGGCGATACGGTCGAGACCGTGACGCCGTGGCTTGCTGCCCAGGCACTGAGCAACCAGAAGCAGGGCGCATGCATCGAGTGGCTGACCCCGCAAAAGGCGGCACTGCGTTTTGCCACCGCGGCATTCCGCAAGCGCGACATCATCTCGCCACTGGAAGCGCGTACCGATCTCAAGGTCCGCTGAGGTGCAGACTGGCCCGAGCACGGAGCAAGGCATGGAAATCGACGTCATCCTCGAAGCCGACCTGACCCCCGCACAGGTCGCCGAACTCGCGCAGATTGCCGAGGGTTACGGCATTCGTGGCATCTGGACGCAGAACTACGCCAATGCTCGCGATGCCTTCATGTGCCTGATGCCGGCCGCGATGGTCACCAAAAAGATCATGCTCGGCGCGGTGGTGATCAGTCCCTATGAGATGCATCCGCTTAAGATCGCCAACGCGGTCGCCACGCTGAATGAATTCTCCAACGGTCGCGGCATGGTGGTCATCGGCGGTGGTGGCGAATGGCCCGGCGTGCTGCAGAAGCCCTACGGCAAGCGCGTGAAAGGCGTCGGCGAAGCCGTGGCCATGGTCAGGCGCGCAGTGCGCGGCGAGGTGGTGGCGTGGGACGGCGAGGTCTACAAGTCCCGCTACTTCCGCTCGACCTGGGTCAAGGGCACGCCGCCGATCATTTACGCTGGTGCGACCGGTCCGAAGATGCTCGACATGGCCACGCGTTTTGCCGACGGCACGATGTTCAGCGACATGATCCTGCCCATGCTGCCCAAATGCATGGCCGATGTACGCGCGGGGCTGGCCCGTCATGGCCGCAGCGCGGCGGAT
This sequence comes from Pseudomonadota bacterium, assembly GCA_030836925.1. GTDB lineage: Bacteria > Pseudomonadota > Gammaproteobacteria > Steroidobacterales > SHZI01. The sequence goes on along the minus strand of JAUPLK010000234.1, from coordinate 334 downwards.
TTCCGCATCAACAATTTCTGCGCCTTCCACATCAAGGACGACCGGGAAGCCTCGTTCCGCGAGGCGCGCCGGGAACTCATGATTCGCGGCTGGCTCGAAGAGGCGTGGTACGAGCCCTTCCTGACGCCCGAGGAGGCCAAAGTTGTCCATGACAACAAGGCGGCATTCCTCACCGCATTCCGTACCAAGGTGGGCGAGATCACGGGCGTGGCACCGGGGATCGTCGCCAAGCTGGTCGAGGGCCTGAGCCTGGCTGGCGACCTCGGTGACCTGGAGCGGCATGTCGAACGCCTCAAGGCCTTTGCAGCGGCCGGTATGACCGAGAATGCGCTGC
>JAUPLK010000233.1 GCA_030836925.1 Pseudomonadota bacterium | reverse complement strand
ACGCTCCGGGTCGACGGCCGCCTGTCGCGCTGTTGACTTAGCGACGGGCGTCGCGAAACCTGCCCGACGTGCATGCTTTCTGCTGGTGGCAGGACTTTGGATGGCTCACGTCCCCGTGACGCTGGCAGCGGCTTCCGACCCGCCAGATCGCTGTGTCGATCCCCCGGCTGCTGCCGACAATCCGGACACCGGCAGACCCCGGCTCCCTGACTTGCGCTATGAATGCCTGGCTCTCGACAGCGGCAGCGCACTGTGGGTGGGCGAAGGGGGCAATCCGCAAGCGCCGGCGGTGCTACTGATCCACGGCCTGGGCCAACAGGCCCATCGCGACTGGCGCAGCGTCGTCCCCGCCCTGCTGCCGGGCTTTCGCGTGATCACGATCGATCTGCCGGGATTTGGCGCCTCGGCGCCGCTGCCGGGCGGCTACTCGTTCGACGTGCTGGCCGCAACCCTGGACGAGGTTCTGCGGCGGCGCCAAGTGGAGCAGGCCCATGTCGTGGGTCACTCACTGGGCGGGGCGCTGAGCCTGCACCTTGCCTGGACCCATCCGCAACGTGTCGACCGGCTGGTACTGGTGGATGCGGCCGGCATTCTCCAGGAAGCGGTGTACGTCCGGCATCTGACGCAGCTCGACACATCGCCGGGTTCCGGCAGTCGCCCGGCCTCCGTGCTCAAGCGTGGCGTCAATTTCCTGCGCCTGAATCTTCTGCGCAAGGCCGATGGCAAGATCGACATGGCCTGGCTGACCCGGAACCCGCGGATCCGCAACGCCTTGCTGGGCGATCGCCCCGGGATGGATGCGGCGATCAGCCTCGTACTGCAGAACTTCACCACGGCCATTCGGGACACCACCGCGCCGACCACGCTGATCTGGGGCCGCGACGATCCCATTGCACCGCTGCGAACCGGGCGGCTGCTGGCGGCGCGCATGCCATCGGCGCAATTGCACGTGCTCGACAAGGTTGGCCATGTGCCCATGACGGAAGCGCCGGTGGAGTTCGCCGAACTGCTGACCCATGCGCTGACCGCGCCCCATGTTCCACCGCCGACTCCAACCCTCATCGGCGACAGCCAAGGCGACGTCGTCTGCAAATCCAAGGCCAGGATGCGTTATACCGGCCACTTCAACAGCCTGCGCCTGATCAACTGCGCCGATGCGCAGATCGAAGACGCCACGCTGGTTCGTCTGCTCATCGACGAGTCGACTGCGGAGCTGCGCAACGTCACCGTGAACAGCGATACCACCGCGTTGACCGTCCTCGGCAGCATCGTCACCGGTACGGGGGTTCTGCTGCAGGGCCCGATCACCCTGCGCGCGGATGGCAGTGAACTGGACCTGGCGGGCGCCACCCTGAAGGCCACTCGAAAGGCCTTCCACATTTCGTCCAGCGCGCGCATCTATTTTTCAGTCAGCGACATCGAGTCACCGGATTACAGCGGCACGGCCCACGAAATCTGGACGCGGGCGACAATCCAGAAGAAAGCCAGGCAGAAGTGAACCGCAACGCCCGGCTCTTCCACCCGCATCGCCTGCAGGAGCGATGCGGAGCTGTCCAGATTTCCGAATACGGGAATACTGTGGATAGCGCCGGATATCTCCGCCGCCGGGCGTTTCCGCCCGCGCCCTCAGGGAAGCTCTGACTCTGGCGGAGCGACCTTTGCTGGCCGCTGAAGCGCCGCTGCGCTCGTGCCGGATTGAGCATAGTGGAGCAGCAGCCCGGTCAAGACCGCGCCGCCCAGGATATTGCCCAGTGTTACCGGTAGCTGGTTCCAGAAGAGCCATTCCGACACGCTGATCTGTGCACCGAGAATCATCGCCGTTGGCATGATGAACATGTTCACCACCGAGTGCTCCAGCGCCAGCGCGAAAAAAATCGATATGGGCAACCAGATCGATGCGATCTTGCCGGTGCTGGAGGATGAGCTCAGCCCCAGTATGGAACCCAGCGTGACCATCCAGTTGCACAGCACGCCCTTTACCAGCGCGGTAACCCAACCGTGTGCCCCGGCATGTTCATAGAAGACGGTCTTCGATTCGGCGACCTTGATGATACGGGCACCGAGCAGTCCAGGTGGTTGCATGAAGGACTCGGTCAATGCAACCGCCAGCAAGGCTCCGACAAAAACACTGCCGAAAAAGTTGCCGCAATACACCCAGGTCCAGTTGCGCAGGGTCTTGCCGACCGTAACCTTGCCACGCGCAACTCCGAAAGGCAGCACCGCGAAGTTCCCGGTCGCCAGCTCCGTGCCGAGCAGCACGATCATCGCGAAACCCACCGGGAATACCAGTCCCGAGACCAGGGCGGTCAGCGCTTCGGGCAGTTCGTTGGAAACCCGGAAGGAAAACGCGGTCGCGAATGCCAGCAGCGCTCCAGACAGAAACCCCGTGAGCAGCATGCTGCGCACGCTGAGGCCGGCCTTTTTCTTGGCCGCCGTATCGAGTTCTTCGAGCAATCTGGCGGGCGTCGTGTAGTCCATTGCGTCCAGGTACTCCGCTACTTCGTACCGCCACCATGACACCGCTGAAGCGCGCGGACCATCGCACGAAACAAACGCGGAGGGAAGAGGGAACGGTGCTGCTTGCAGCTGAACACCAGACGCTGGGGTCTGCAGATGACCCTGCGGCCCCCTTATATCTTCTACCTCGCAATGATTGCCTTTCGCCGCGACCGGATTGGCCCAGTAGAATCAGGCGGACCTGCCGGTCAGCGCGGCGTGCGCCTGGCAGGGTGAGAAAGACGAAAGCCCATCCTGAGCAGGGAAAGAGTCCATGACGCCACCGAGCACGCCACGGCCCAAAGTCCAGTCGGCCGCTAGACCCGATGTCGTAACGGCCTTCGCGTCGTTGTAGATGGCCGGCATCCAGCACACCGGCCTCGAGACCCCCGGCGCGCAGTCCGTCGTGCACGCCACCACCGTCGCGATGGGCGAGGAACGCCTCTACGCCCGGGTGACCTGGCGCCTGCTGCCGTTCCTCGGCATCTGCTACCTCATCGCCTATCTGGATCGGGTCAACGTCGGCTTCGCCAAGCTGCACATGCTCGGCGACCTGGAAATGTCCGATGCCGCCTACGGCTTCGGCGCCGGCATCTTCTTCATCGGCTACTTCCTGTTCGAGGTGCCCAGCAATCTCGTGCTGCACCGGGTGGGAGCCCGGATGTGGATCGCGCGCATCATGGTCACCTGGGGCCTCATCTCGGGCGCCATGGCTTCCACGGAACTGCTGGCGCGGGCCACTGGCCTCGAGACTGAAATGGTCTTCTATCTCCTGCGATTCTTCCTCGGTGCGGCCGAGGCCGGGTTTTTTCCCGGCGTGTTGCTGTACCTGACCTACTGGTACCCGCCGCACCGCCAGAGCCGCGCCATCGCGCTGCTGCTCATGGCCCAGCCCTTCGCCTTCGTTCTTGGCGCACCCCTTTCCGGCGCCATCATGGAGAGCTTCGGCGGCACGCAGGGAATGCAGGGCTGGCAATGGATGTTCATCATCGAGGCCATTCCGGCCGTGCTGCTGGGCCTCATGGTGCTGCTCCACCTCGACAACCGGATCGACGAGGCCAGGTGGCTGTCGCCCGTGGA
>JAUPLK010000042.1 GCA_030836925.1 Pseudomonadota bacterium | reverse complement strand
GCGATTGCCTGGCCGACTCGCGAGAGAAGTATAAGGGTGCCGGGTTTGGCTTATTTGGCTTATTTGGCTTATTTGGCTTATTTGGCTTATTTGGCTTATCGAACCAAATAAGCCAAATAAGCCAAACCCGGCACCATATACACTTGCGCCATGCTTGGTGGTGATCTGCGCAATTACCTTGAGCTCGCCGAACGCCGCGAGCTGCTGCGGCGGGTGACGACGCCGGTGGACCGGCTGCTCGAGCCCGGCTGCCTGGTGAAGTGGGTGTTCCAGGGCCTGCCGCTGGAACAGCGCTTTGGCCTGCGCTTCGACCAGGTCGCAGGTGCCGACTTCCCGCTGGTGACCGGCGCGCTGGGCGCCACGGTGCAGAGCTACGCGCTGGCACTGGGCGTCGAGCCGGCGCAGATCAACGACCACTGGGAACGCGCACTGCTCGCCCCACGAACGCCGGTGACGGTCGCACAGGCGCCCTGTCAGGAGGTCGTGCGACGTGGGGTCGATGTGGATCTCGGCCACCTGCCGATCCCGATGTGGACGCCGGGACGCGATGCCGCGCCCTATATCACCACTTGTGTCGTGAACCGCGACCCGCGCAGCGGCGTGCAGAACATGGGCGTCTATCGCACACTGGTACGCGATGCCCGGAGCGTCGTCGTGAACCTGGCGCCGGGTCGCCAGGGGCGCGCCTGCGCGGAAGCCGACTGGGCCGCAGGCCGGCCGGCGCCCATCGCCTGGGTCATCGGTGCGGAGCCCTCGGTCTACCTGGCGTCGGTGGCGAACCTGCCGGCGGGCGTGGACGAGGTCACCATCGCCGGCGGCCTGAAGGGCGAAGCCATCGATCTCGTGCGCTGCGTGTCGAACGAACTGCTGGTCCCCGCGCGCGCCGAGATCATCATCGAAGGCGAGGTCCTGCCAGGCGACACCGCGCCAGAGGGGCCGTTCGGCGAATCGGCCGGCTACATGAGCGACGTCGAGCTGCGCCCGGTTGCCCGCATCACCGCGATCACCCACCGGCGCGACGCGATCTACTACGGGCTCGCCAGCCAGATCCCGCCCTCCGAAAGCACCATCCTGCAGAGCCTCGGCAACGCTGCACTGATCCGCTACCAGCTGCGCCACATCCACGGCGAGACAACGGTGCGCGACTGCTGGATCGACCTCATGTTCGGCGGTGGCGCCGCACACCTGGTCGTGAGCCTGCGCCCCACCCGTCCCGGCCACGCCCGGGAACTGGGCCGGTTGCTGGCCCGCACGACACCCTGCAAGCGCATCACACTGGTCGATGAGGATATCGACGTGCGCGACCGCACGGACCTGGACTGGGTCATGAGCTCCCACGTGGATCCGCAGCGGGACGTGGAGGTCATCGGCGGGTTCCCGGCCGCCATGGACCACGCGGTAAGTCCCGACGCCCAGGGGAAAAAGCTCGGCAGCAAGCTCGTAATCGACGCGACCCGCAGTCTCGACACCACCCCGGTATCGCTGCCGCCGCGGGCGCTGATGGAACAGGCCCTGTCGACCTGGCGTGCGGCCGGCTGGCCGGAGATCAGCGACCGGGCACGGCTGGACCGGCGGCTGTCGTCGAAGAGATGACTGGCTCTGCTGTGCCAGCGGAAATCGCAGATTGCCGGATGGCTGGTAGCAGGTCGGGTGCCGGGTTTGGCTGCATCTGGCTGATGTGGGGAATCACATTTTCTCAGCCGCCAAACAAACCAAACCCGGCACCCTGTTTCGAACAAGCCAAATAAGCCAAATAAGCCAAACCCGGCACCTACTCCAGCGCGCGGGCTACGCTGAGGACGGCGTCGCGGGTCAGCGCCTTTGGATTCGACTTGCAGAAAGCCGTGAGCTCGTCGCCCAGCCGGGCGTAGGTCCAGGCCGGACCGGTACGATCCGCGGCGTTCACCACTTCCTGCAGCGGCTTGCCGGTGACCGCCTGCAGGTAGCCGGCGGACCAGGTGATCAGCGAGTGCCGGCTGCCGAGCGGGGCGATTCGCACCATCTCGCTGTACACCTCGCAGGGGATCGCGCCGATGTCGGGCACGCCGCCCATCCCCTTGGGCATCACCAGCTTCTCGGCTGAAGCGCCGCCCGCGGAGAGCAGCAAGGCGAAAGCAGGCAGCGCATGGCGGCGAAAGTTCCGGTTCAGGACGTTCATGCAGCAGGACCCATTCTTCATTCGGTGGCAGCGGTGGCGCGACGGCCCAGTTCGGAGGGCTTCTTGGGCGCAAGCAGCAGCAGAACGATCAGCGTCAGCAGGGCACCAAACAGAACCGACGCCTCCAGCGTGTGGCTGAAGGGGTCGAGGAAGACCTCATGGCTCATCAGGTTCAGCTTCTCCAGGATCTCGACGTTCACCCAGGCGATGTTGCCCACCGGGATGGCGTAGCGCAGGGCCGTGGCCGTGCGCTTGAACTGGATCAGACGGGTGAGGCAGAAGCCCGCCCAGACGATGGCGATGAAAACTGAGCCCAGGTTGATGGCCAAAAACAGATTGCCCTTGCCCATCAGGCCCGGGTCGAAGGTGAGCAGGTTCCAGGCATAGCAGAACCAGGTGACGAAGAAAGTTTCCATGAAGGTGATGATCGCGTAGTTGCGGTCCTTCGCGGTCTTGGTGCTCGGGCCAAGCCCTTCCTTGAGACCCAGCTTGTCCTGGAACCACAGGAACATGTTGCAGCGGGTGTCTTTGTCGAAGGTATAGAAGCACAGCATCATGAGCAGCAGGCCCACCGTGGACCCCATGATCATGTACTCGGGATAGGTGCCGCTGATTTCCAGGGGACCTTCGCCGGTCAAGCCATCCATCCGGGGCAGCATTCCCCAGTTCATGCGGCCGTACCACATGTAGAAGAACTCGACCCAGCACATCCAGACCATGAGGGCACCGAAGAAGCCGATCCAGGTCTGGAAGGTCTCGTTCTTCGACTTCACGCCGTACCAGAGCATGACGATGCCGCTGAAGCCGAGCAGCGGCGACAAGGTCAGGGTCATTTCCTTGCCGAGGTAGTGCTCGATCAGCACCATCATGGTGTGGCCGAGGCCCACGGCCAGAAACATCAGGACGAAGGTGACAATGCCAACGATGGGCGGCTTCCAGAGCTTTGACTTGGCGGGAGCCGGCTGTGCGATGGTCTTGGCTTGGCTCATGCGACTTTCTCCGGTAGATCGAGGTAACGCAACTTGCCCTCGACGCCGTCCCATTCGGCGGCGTCTGCAGGCACCTGGCCGCAGGCGGTAATCACCGGCCAGACGGCAGAGAGAGTACGATTCAGTCCGAGGAACTGCTGCATGTTGGCGGGCAGGTCATCCTCGGCATGGATGGCATTGGCGGGGCACTCGGGCTCGCACAGCGAGCAGTCGATGCACTCGGCCGGGTCGATGACCAGGAAATTCGGCCCCTCGTGGAAACAATCCACCGGGCAGACTTCGACGCAGTCCTGGTACTTGCAGCGGATGCAGTTCTCGGTCACTACATAGGTCATGCGGCCATCTCCTGTGGAACCCAGTCTAGACAGGCCCGGCAGCCGGGTGTGTCAACCAATGGCAAACAGAGCGCAACCCATGGCAATCGTCAGCTAAGCTCCCCCCATGAGCCCAGCCACCCCCCGCCTGCTGCTCGTAGACGACGACACCAGCCTGGCCGCGATGCTGCGCGAGTTTCTGGAGCTGCAGGGCTTCAGCGTCGACGTTTTGCATAACGCCGAGGACGGCCTGGCGCGCATCGATGCCGACCCGCCGGATCTGCTGATACTCGACGTGATGCTGCCCGGCATGAGCGGCTTCGAGGCACTGAAGGAACTGCGCAGCCGGCACGATCTGCCGGTGGTGATGCTGACGGCACGCGGCGAGGAGTCCGAGCGCATCCTCGGACTGATGGGTGGCGCCGATGACTACCTGCCCAAACCCTTCAGTCCGCTCGAACTGGCCGTGCGCATCCGGACCATACTCAAGCGCTCGCGCAGCGAGCCGCCAGCGACCCGCTCCAGCGAGGTTCTGACGGCGGGACCGCTGCGTCTCGACCTGCGCCGCTGCGAGCTCCAGGCGCACGATGCACCGGTAGCCGTCACGGCTGCCGAGATGCGCGTACTCGAGCAACTGATGCGCCATCCGGATGAAGTCCTGTCGCGTGCACGCCTGACCGAACTCGCGCTCGACCGACCCATCGAGGCCTATGACCGCAGCATCGACACGCTGATCAGCAAGCTGCGGCGCAAGCTGGCCGATGCCGGCGTCGACGCGGGCTGCATACGCGGGCTGCGCGGCCACGGTTATGTGCTGGATACCGCGGTCCTGAACAGGTCCTGAGTGATGAAGCTCCCTTACCAGCGGCTTTATCTGCGCATGTCGCTGTACATCGGCGCCGCCCTGCTGGCTTTCATCGGTCTCGCCGTGGCCAGCGTTGTTGCCGTCGCGTCTCTGCAGCTGGAGAGCTACATCGCGACGCGCCAGAGCACGCTCGGGCAGACGGCGGCCGATGTGCTGGCCCGTGGCGGCCGCCCGGCACTCGAGGCGTGGTTACGCACGGACGCCGCAATTCCAGCCGGCGTGACGCTATTCATCCTCGATGAAAACGGCGACGACATCCTCGATCGGCGCATCCCGCCCTCCTACGTGAACTTCGTGCGTCACTCGGTCGTGAACACCCCCGAGCTGCCGACCAGCAACTACCGGCCGGTGCGGCTCGCGCCGCAGCTCATCGGGCCTGACCACCGGGCTTATGCGTTCCTGGTCCTGCCCAACCAGATCTCCGTCTGGGGTAGCCCGGCAACTACCGCGGGCCTGTTGATCGCGGCCCTGCTGGTCATCGCCATCGTGGCCTGGCTGATCGCGCGCACGGTTGGCCGGCCGATCGGCGAACTGCAGGTTGCCGTTCGTGAACTCGCGCTGGGCCATACGGAGGCACGCGTGCCGGCGGCAATCACCGGGCGCCGGGACGAACTGGGCGCTCTCGCTGCCGATTTCAACTCGATGGCCGACAAGCTTGCCGCCCTGCTCGCCAGCCGGCAGCAGCTGATGGGTGAACTCTCGCATGAACTGCGCTCACCGCTGGCACGCTTGCAGGCGGCGCTGGCGCTGGCGGAGCACCGGCAGTCCATCGGCGCCACCGAGCGGGAGCGCATCGAGCAGGAAATCCAGCGCATGAACCTGATTATCGGCGATCTGCTGCGCTTCTCGCGGCTGGATGCCGCTGCCGCGATCGTGCGCCGGCTGGTACGCCTCGACACCCTGCTCGCGGAACTGATCCGCGATGAGGAAATCGAAGCCGCCGCACAGCCCTGCCGTCTCGCCCTGGGTGCGACTCCCGGACTCGAAATGATCGGCGACCCGCAACTGCTGCGCAGCGGTTTCGAAAACATCGTGCGCAACGCCATACGGCATGCACCTGCCGATTCGGTTGTGGATGTCGTGGCAAAGCGCGATGGCAACCGGTTGAGGGTGGAAATACTCGACCGCGGACCTGGCGTGTCGCCCGAGCTGCTGACACGCATCTTCGATCCCTATGTGCGCGCACCCAAATCGCCGGATGACAACAGCGGCACCGGACTCGGACTCGCCATTGCACGACGCGTGTTCGAAGTGCACGGCGGCAGCGTCGTCGCCACAACCCGGCCGGGCGGCGGTCTCACGGTCAGCGTGGAGTTGCCGGCTGCGGAGCTGAGCTGAGCCAGCGGCTTACCTGCGCCAGCCAGCCTTGGTCAGGTGCGGCAACAAGCCCGCGTATGCCCAGCGCCTGGGCAGCACGCACGTTGTGCGGCTGATCATCGACGAACAGCACATCCAGCCCCGCATCCATATATCGGAATACGGGATCAAAGGCAGCAGCCTCGGGTTTTACATGCCCGGTTGCATCAGAAACCCAGATTTCTTCAAACAAGCTCCTGATCACGAAGGCGTCGAGCCGCGGCAGAAGCCAGGCACTGCGGTGATTGCTGAGCAGGCAGAGCCGCGCCTTGCCTGACCAGTCGGCAAGATGTGGCGCAGCCGGGCCGGGACGATAGCTGGCATCGAGGCGCAGCCGCGTTTGTGCAGCATCGACAGACTGGCCTGCCAATGCATTCCAAAAATTCTCATCATCAATCTGGCCGCGCCAGGCACGCTCACGCAAGCCGGATTCCCAGCGCGCCTCGATATCCGTCAGTGACAGCTGTTGATCATCGGCAAAGGTGGCCAGGAATCGCTTGATCGGCGCATCGAATACCACGCCCTGGCCATCCAGCACGAGCAGCTTGTTGCTTTCCGCACTCATTCGAATGCCCGATCGACGATTTCCCTGGCAATGAGTTGGGTCAGGTCGCCTTCGCTGCCGATGTCGAATTCACGAATTCCGGCCCGCGTCGCCAGGCTCCGCATCGTCTCCTGCAGGTTGCGAATAACCTCGAAACGGGCGAGGTGCCGACTGCCATCGCGGCCAGACTCGGCAACCTGCCGGTGCAAGAGCCGCCGGTTGTGGAGGTCCCGGTCGTGGAGAACCAGCAGGATCTCGACGACGATGGGCTTCTCCGGCAAGGTCTGGAGTGCCGCCGTGAGACTGCCGGGCAGGAGATGCACACCTTCAAACAGTGCATTCTTGCGCTCGATGACGCAGCGCCGGGCAACCGCCACGCTTGCTGCAACCACCGCCCGTGCCTGCCGCTGGTAAGTCACGGCCTGCGATTCACCGAGGTCCATGTCGATGGCCTCGTACGACGATACGTGCAACTCCGGCAGTACCGATGCCGGAATCACCGTGCGCAGCACCTCGCGCAGCGCGTCAGTGGTAACCACCTGATTGATGTTCAGCCGGAGTGCCAGCCTGGTCGCCAGGGTTGACTTGCCTACGCCGCTGGCACCCAGCAGTGAAACGATGATCGGCCGACCGATCTGCCGCACCTTTTGCCACATGAGATAGCGGTCGGCATGCGGCTGCGACAAATGCGTTGCAATCATCTCTGCGGTAAGCGCCGTCAGTGCGGGCGCATCGATGCGGCTGATGCTCTGCGCGATCAGGTGCCGCTGCACCGCTTCGGCGATGTCGTAGGCACGGGGCGTGTCTGCACCTGTTGCCAGAATGCTGGTGGCGAGAATTCCCTTGGAAAATGGCAGCTCGTTGCTGTCCCGGTCGAGGACCGTGTAATCGCGGAACGCGGCTTCAACGACGAGGTCTTTCGGCATGCCGCATACACTCCGGATGATGAGGTCAACGCCCTGTCAACGGCGATATCTGGTGGTTCGCTCCGGTACAAAGACCGGATGTGCCCGTGCTGACTGACGCCAGCGCGCAGCGTAAACTGGCCCGGCGTCAGATGGAACGGACAATGAGATGAGCAAATTCCCCGGACACTCCCCGCCCACCGGTGCCTACGCCGGTGATGTCACGGCACAGCAAGCCTGGAGCGTGCTGGCCTCGAATCCGGATGCGGTGCTGGTCGATGTGCGCACGCAGATCGAGTGGACGCTGATTGGCAAACCCGACCTAAGCCAGATCTCACGCGAGCCGGTCTATCTGCAGTGGGTGACCATGCAGGGCCCAAACCCGAACTTCGTCAGTGAACTGCAGGCGGCACTCGAAGCGCGCAAGGTGCCCAAGGACGCGCCGGTCTATTTCCTGTGCCAGTCGGGCGGGCGCTCGAAGATCGCGGCGATCCAGGGCACCGGGCTCGGCTATACAAGCTGCTACAACATCGCCGAAGGCTTCGAGGGCGCGCTCGACGAGCACAAACACCGCAACAGCGTCAGCGGCTGGAAGGTTGCCGGCCTGCCCTGGACCCAGACCTGAAACCCAGGCCGGCCTGAGGTCGGCTCATTCCGCCGGCATCAACGGTACCGGATCGAGCACCCAGTTGCCGGACTCGCGGCGCGCCGGCGAGGGAATGGCAAAAGCCACGTCGCCCTGCTTCTCCCGCAGCGCATGCATGTCGATGCGCCAGCCACGGGCCTGCCACTCCTTCAGGTGCTGGCGGTAACGCAGCACCGCCGCATCGCCCGGCACGAGGATTTCCTTGTTGTTGGTTTCCGGCGTGCGCACCGGGTTGAGGTTTTCAAGGATCGCGATGTCCTCGTGGACGATGTTCAGCGTCAACTGCTCCACGCGCTGGTCGTGCTTGTCTTCAAGCAGCCAGTTGCGCATGTTGAGGAAGTAGATCCGGGTATGACTCTCGTCAATCGGCTGTTCGAACAGGTACTGGTGAAAGGCATTGGTGGCGGTCAGCTCGATCCAGGTGACGAGCTGGTTGGGCCCCTGGTACCAGGAACCCGCAGCACCAGTACGCTCGCCGGTGCGGTCGCCGGCCAGGGTGGTCTGTTCGTTTTTGCCGGCGAAGGCAAGGAAGAACTTGCTGCCGTAGGGGATCTCCTCCATCGGCAGAGGATTACGCTGCAGATCAAGCGCCATCTTCGGCGCGCCCTGCAGCGGGTGCACGAACTCGTTGTGAATCGGATCCATGCCATTCTCGACCGAGCGCTGGTAGTAGGCGTTCAGGTCCAGCACATAGGTCTGGCATTTCCAGCCTTCGGTGCCGAACTCGGGAATGTCGTAGAGCGGCGGCCGCTCCGCTTCGGGCAGGTCACCGAGAAAGGCAAAGACGATGCCGTACTTCTCCTGCACCGGGTAGGCATCGACCTTGGCGCGAGCCGGAATTTTCGTGACCTCGCCGAGTGACGGCACCTTGCTGCACCTGCCGTCGCCACCGAATTCCCAGCCATGATAGGGGCACACCGCATTGCCGTTCCTGATCAGGCCCTTGCTCAGCGAACCACCCCGATGCACGCAGGTATCAGCCAGCACGCGGGCCTGACCCGACTGATCGCGGAACACCACAAAAGGCAGGCCAAACACCTGCGCACGCGTCGGCTTGTCGGCGGTGATGTCCTTCGCCAGGGCCATGGGGTACCAGAAATTAATGAACATGGAGGTCTCCGGGTGCTCGCGATCAGTGTCTTACTCTAGCATTCGTCATTCGACGCGACGCGGTTTCAGCGATGACGCAATCGCTTGCAGAAGCGCACTTCGCACTGGGTGCACTTGGGTGTCGCGCCGCAGATGTCGCCATGATCGGCCGACATGAACAGATTGAAGAGCTGCTGCACATGATGTGGATCGAGGCCAGACTGCACCGCCCATTCACGC
>JAUPLK010000232.1 GCA_030836925.1 Pseudomonadota bacterium | reverse complement strand
GTCGGCTATGCCTTCGGTTGCCTGTACATCCGCTGCCCGGATTGCGGTAACCGCTGGTTCTGGGCAGCCGCACTGGACGGCGCGTTGTACAAGCCGCTGATGACTGCGCCGGCCTGTACCAGCTGCAAGAAGGAATTCGGGGCGACCCGCTAGGATCGCCCCGCTCCCGTTCAAAGAATTTGCCAGCGCCTCATTCAGTCCACGGGAAGCTGGTCGATACCGTGAACACCACCCGGCTGTCATTGGCAAAGGCACCGCTGTTGACCTCAAGCTCCGAGTCCGTGTCGGTATCGACATAGCGCAGTTCGAGGTCGAAGTAGCTGACCGTGTAGCCGAGACCGATTGACCAGTCGGTGTACTCGCCGTCGATGCCGGTCGTTTCCAGATCTTCCTCGGCCGCATCGGCCGCCGCATCCCAGTAGTCGCCGAAACTCTGGCCCACATGCAGCCCCAGCGTCAGGCCAGCCGGCAGGTCGAAGTTGGCGTTCAGTTCGGTGTACCACGCGCTGTCGCCGGCGTCGGCATAGTCGTCGGCATACCAGACCTTGGCATCGAACATCTTGTAGCTGCCGCCCAGATAGGCCTCGCCGTAGTCCTCGATCTCCGACTTGGCGGGTGAGGCATCGCTGTCCGGGTACAGGTAGTAGACCGCGCCGACATCCCAGCCGATGCCCATTTCCGTTTCACCGGCCAGGCCGGCGCTCAGGTCGATCTCGATTGTGCCGTCGTAGTCAGAGCCGTAATCGATATTGCTGCCCCAGATGCTGGCATAGAAGCCATTGTCGTGGGCGTAGTCGATGCTGGCCTGGAATGCCGGATCTTCCTCGCTCAGCGAAACACCGCGGAAATCGTAGTCGCTGGTCACTGCTGCGGTGCCGGTGATCTCGGCATGGGCCGACGTCATCAGGCCCAGCATGGCCAGTGCGGAAATGGCTGCAAGATTGCGCATTGTCGCTGCCCCCTCAGGCTGTGTTTTGAAGCAGTGCAAAAGGTAGCACGTTCTGCGCCGAAAAGTAGCCACCGATCGATGCGGGTCAGGCAGCATTCAGCAGGCGGCTTTCCCCATCGCGAGGCCTGCGCTATAAAGACCCGGGGCCAGGCACTTTTACGGCCGGCTTTCACAACGCGCATCGGGGGAGACAGGATATGAACAACAGCACACGCCAGACCGGAATGGTCCTTGCCATCGCCTTGCTGCTCAGCGCCTGCGGTGGATCCAAACCAGAGGCCGGCAGCGCCGCGCCGCCGGCAACCTCGGCAGCCGGTACCTCCGCGGTGCAGACCGATGCCGAGAAGGTGCTGAACGTCTACAACTGGTCCGACTACATCGACGAGGCCGTGATCAAGGAGTTCGAGACGGAGTACGGTATCAAGGTCAATTACGACGTGTTCGACTCCAACGAGGTGGTGGAGGCCAAGCTGCTGGCCGGCAGCACCGGTTACGACATCGTGGTGCCGTCTGCTTCCTTTCTCGAGCGGCAGATCACCGCAGGCGTGTTCCAGCCGCTGGATACCGCGCGTCTGTCGAACCTGAAGAACCTCGATCCGGACATCACCCAGCGCGTCGCGCTCCACGATCCGGGCAACAAGCACTCGGTCAACTACCTGTGGGGGACCTCCGGCGTGGGCTACAACGTCGAGATGATCAACCAGCGCATGCCGGATGCGCCGACCGACAGCTGGAAGATGTTCTACGACCCGGCGATCGTGGCGAAGTTTGCCGATTGCGGCGTGGCGATCCTGGACGCGCCATCCGAAATCGTGGGTACGGTACTCATTTACCTCGGCAAGGAACCGAACAGCGAAGACCCTGCAGACTTGCAGGCCGCCGAAGACCTGCTGATGAAGATCCGGCCGTCGATCCGCTATGTGAACTCATCGAAGTACATCGACGATCTGGCCAACGGCGAGATCTGCCTGGCGCTGGGCTGGGTGGGTGATGTGCTGCAGGCCCGTGACCGGGCGGACGAGGCGGGCAAGGGCAACACCATCCGCTACGGGCTGCCGAAGGAGGGCGCGATCATGTTCTTCGACATGCTCGCCATACCCAAGGACGCCAAGCATCCGCTCAATGCGCACCTGTTCATCGACTTCCTGCTGCGGCCGGAAATCGCCGCGCGCAACTCGAGCTACGTCAACTACGCGAACAGCAATGCGGCCTCATATCCGCTCGTGGACGAGGCGGTACGCAATGACCCGAGCATCTATCCCTCCGCCGAGGTCAAGGCCAGGCTGGTGCCGGATCTGGCCGAGACACCGGAGTTCACGCGTCTCCTGACCCGTTCATGGACGCGCTTCAAGACCGGCCGCTGAAGCCGTGCACGAGTATGTGCGCCTCGATGGAGTAACCCGGAAATTCGGTGACTTCGTCGCGGTAAACAACGTCAGCCTGAGCATCAACCAGGGCGAGATCTTCTGCCTGCTCGGCGGTTCCGGCTGTGGCAAGACCACCCTGCTGCGCATGCTGGCCGGCTTCGATGCGCCGACTTCCGGTTCGATATTCATCGATGGCCAGGACATGGCCGGCATCCCGGCCTACGAACGTCCGGCCAACATGATGTTCCAGTCCTATGCATTGTTCCCGCACATGACGGCCTGGAAGAACATCGCCTTTGGCCTGGAGCAGGAGAAGCTCAGTCGCGCCGAGATCAATGAGCGGGTCGGGGCCATACTCGATATCGTCAAGATGACGCCGTATGCGCAGCGCAAGCCGCATCAGTTGTCCGGCGGGCAGCGCCAGCGTGTCGCGCTGGCACGCTCGCTGGTCAAACGGCCGAAACTGCTGCTGCTCGATGAGCCGCTGGGCGCGCTGGACAAGAAGCTGCGCGAGCAGACGCAGTTCGAGCTGCTCGGCATCCAGGAGCGCCTGGGCGTGACCTTCATCGTGGTCACGCATGACCAGGAAGAGGCGATGACGCTGGCGACCCGCATCGGCGTGATGAACCGCGGCGAGATCGTGCAGGTGGGTACGCCGCCGGATATCTACGAGTACCCGTCCTCGCGTTTCGTTGCCGATTTCATCGGTTCGGTCAACATGTTCGAGGGGCGGCTGATCGAGGACGAGCCGGATCATGTGCGCATCCAGTCCGACGAACTCGGTGGCCATGTCTATGTGGATCACGGCATCAGCGCGGCGCCGAGTGCGACGGTGTGGACGGCGATTCGTCCGGAGAAGATCAACATAGGCCGCGAGCGGCCGGCCGGTGACGACAACCTCGTGCACGGCATCGTGAAGGAGATCGCCTACATGGGCGACATGTCCATGTACCTGGTGCAGATCGACAGCGGGCGCATGATGCGGATAACCCGCCCGAATATCGTGCGCCAGTCCGAAGATCGCATCAGCTGGGATGAGGTGGTCTGGCTGTCCTGGCACCCTTCAAGCGCCATCGTCCTGACGCAATGAGCCGCGGCAGGCATTACCCCGCCCTGAGTGCCAAGCTGTCGAGTGGCCGCCTCGGGCCGCTGTGGGCACTCCTGTTCCGTCTGGCGCCGCCGGGCTGGTCGGAATATGTGCTGACGCACTGGACGGGCAGGAAGTTCGTCATCGCGATGCCGTACCTGTGGCTGTTCCTGTTCTTCCTGGTGCCCTTCCTGATC
>JAUPLK010000231.1 GCA_030836925.1 Pseudomonadota bacterium | reverse complement strand
TCCGGGTCGCGGTGAAAAGACCGGTCACCGATCACCGTACTGAAGCCGTAATCGAGATCGACAACAGGCGAGAAGCTGAAATCCACGCCGGCATCGAGCACCTCGGCAGCCATCAGCCAGCCGCACAGCCAGGCGAGCCGACGGCCATGGGCCGCGTCCAGGTCATACTGATGGCCCAGCCAGCGCAAGGACGGCAACGCATGGAACTGCTCCCTGAAACGCTGGACTCGGCCGCCTTCCTGGTCGACGGCGATGAGCAGCGGCGGCGTGCGCAGGGCCCGGATTTCAGCCACCAGTCCACGCAACTGCTCAAGATCGGCGTAGTTGCGGCTGAATAAAATCACCCCGCCGACCAGCGGATCACGCAACCGCTGACGCTCTTCCGCGGACAGGGCAAGGCCCTGCACATCGAGCATCAGCGGCCCGAGCGTCACGGAACGATCTCCACCGGCGTACCCGGCCGCACGGCAGAAAACAGCGCGATCACATCGGCATTGCGCATGCGGATGCAACCGTGGGAGAACGGTACCCCCATTACCTCGCTGTCCGGCACACCGTGAATGTAGATGTAGCGCTGCATGGTATCGACCGATCCGAAGCGATTGCGTCCGGGTTCGCATCCGCACAGCCACAGGATACGACTGAGGATCCAGTCGCGTCCTGGCTGCGCCGCGATCAGCGCCGGGCTGCAGAACTCGCCGGTTGGACGCCGGCCCTGCAATACTGCGCCGGCAGGCAGCCCACACCCGATCATGGCGCGGATCACATGCCGGCCGCGCGGCGTACACAGGCTGCCGCTCTGCTCACCTGGCCCGTATCGCGAGGTGGATACCGGATACAGCACACGCACCCGACCCTCCTCGCACAGCCTGAGTTGCTGGCGTCTGAGGCTGACTTCAATCGTGACTGCCGGTCCGCCGGTTTGCTCCATCAGGGTCATTTCTTCACGAACAGCGCCATGGATTCAACATGGCTGGTCTGGGGAAACATGTCCATCACCCCCGCGGCAAGCAGCCGGTAGCCGTGCGCCGCGACCAGCAGTCCCGCATCACGGGCCAGGGTGCCGGGGTGACAGGATACATACACGATGCGCCGGGCGCCGACACCGGCCAGCACCGGCAGCAACTCTGCCGCACCAGTCCGCGGCGGATCAAGCAACGCCAGGTCGAAAGCCTCCCGCGTCCATGCCCCCTCAGCACCTGCACCGCCAAGGTCGGCCTCGATGAAACGGGTATTGGTCAGGCCGGCAGCGGCGGCATTCTGCCGGGCCCGCTCGATAGCCGGCCTCGCCCCCTCGATGCCGGTCACCTCACCGGCACGCTTCGCCAGCGGCAAGGTGAAATTGCCCATGCCGCAATAGAGATCGAGCACCCGATCGGTGGCGACCGGCTCCAGCAGCTCGATGGCCTGGTCGATCATGCGCAGATTGACCTCCGGATGCACCTGGATGAAATCCACCGGACCAAAGCGCAACGACAGGCCCCAGGCGGGTATCGCATAGCAGAGGTCTTCGCCGGCTTGCGACGGGTCCAGCGGCACAACAGACTCGGGACCACCGCTCTGCAGGTAGATTCGCACGGCATGGCGCAAGGCAAAGCCGCGCAGCACTTCCATGTCGCCAACCGTCAGCGGATCCAGCACCCGCAGGACCAGTGCCGTGGCATTGTCTGCAACGGTCACCTCGATCTGCGGAAGACGGGCCCGGATCGACAGTGCACCCACCAGCTCCGACAGGGCCGGCAGCAACCGACTCACCGCCGGGTGCATGGTTTGACAGGACAACATGTCCACGACACGCGGCTGCTCCCGCTCCCGGAATCCGACCAGCACGCGGCCCTTCTTCGCGACGTGACGCACGGCCAGGCGCGCACGCCGACGATAGCCCCAGGCAGCAGCGCTGATCGGCGCGAGTATCTGCTTCGGTGTGACCTTGCCGATCCGCTCCAGACAGTCCAGCAGGCTTGCCTGCTTCATGGCCAACTGGGCTGCGGGCTCCAGATGCTGCAGGGAACAACCGCCACAACGGGAAAAATATTCGCAGGCCGGCACGGCGCGCTGCAATGAGGGGCGCAGCACTTCGAGCAGCAAGCCCTCGTCGAAATTTCGCCGCCGCCGCTCGCGCCTGAAGCTGATCTGCTCGCCGGCCAGCGCACCCGGCACCAGCACCCGCTTGCCGCCGGGTCCAGCGACAACACCAGCGCCTTCGAGCGTCACGTCAATGACGTCGGCGATTTCCGCCGGTGAATTGCTCGCCACGAACGGGTCAACCCTGGTCGGCCATCGATCCGGGAGTCACCGCATCGGACTGCATCCATGCGGCACCGAAGGCTTTCCAGTGCGGCGCATCGGAAGTATCGAGCAAACGCCGGACGCGAGCATGTTCATCGGCCAGCGCCTGCGCATCGAACTGGCCGCGCAGATACTGGAAGCGGAGGTAGACGAGCCAGGTATTCATCACATCGGTCTCGCAATAGTTCCGGATCGCCTCGATCTCGCCACGCTGGTAATGATCCCAGACCATGTCGCCGGAAAATCCCAGCTTGCCTGGCAGTCCGAGCATGGTGGCGATGTCATTCAGGCTGGCGCGCGAGCGGCCCTGAAAGCCCGACAGCACATCCATCAGATCGATATGCCGCCAGTGAAAACGGCTCAGATAGTTGTTGTAGCGGAAAGCCTGCTCATTGTCGCCGGTCTCCCAGTATCGTGGCGCCTGGATGCCGTGCAAAAGCGAGCGATAGTGCAGCACCGGCAGGTCGAAGCCGCTGCCGTTCCATGACACCAGTTCCGGGGCATGGCGCTCGATGGCTTCGAAGAATCGCGTGACCAGTTCCTGCTCACTGCTTTCGGCGGTGCCGAGACTCATGGCCTTGAGACCATCACGATGCCGCCAGACCACCGAGATCGCGACGATACGCTGCAGGTGCAGCGGCAGAAAATCGGAGCCGGTTTCCTGCAGGCGATGAAAGGTCATTGCCTTGGCGACCTCCGCATCGGGCAGGCCTTCGAGATTCAGGATGCGCTTCCCGCTCTCCACGTCGGGCACCGTCTCGATATCGAACACCATGGTCTTCATGATCGCCTCAGGCTTTCAACAGCACCGCAACCGCAACAACCAGACCAGCCTCGTCAGACAGCGTGATATGGCCGGGACCAACACCGAGTTCTGCGCAGACCTGCCGGCCGCGCAGCGACCAGATGATCTCCGGCTTGCCGCGTGGATCCGGCAGGATACCGCTGTCGCGCAACCACATCCCGTTGGCAAAGCCGGTACCCATCGCCTTGACGATGGCCTCCTTGGCCGCAAAGCGCATGGCCAGATAACGCACCGGATTGCCGCTGCTGCCAAAGCCTTGCAACTCTTCAGGCATCAGTATGCGCCGGGCAAACCGCTCGCCATAACGCGCGTGTGCAGCGGCAATTCGCTCGATCCTCAGGATATCGGTGCCGATGCCGAAAATCATGCGGTCCGTGCCATCTGCATCAGCCGCTTCATGTCGGCGACTGCCACAGCCATCCCGCTGAAGACGGCCTGTGCCACGATGGCATGACCGATATTCAGTTCGTTGATCTCGGCTATCGCGGCGATCGGCCCGACGTTGTGA
>JAUPLK010000230.1 GCA_030836925.1 Pseudomonadota bacterium | reverse complement strand
TCGCATTGCTTGTTGCGGCATCCGAATCGCGGGCAAACATCTCGCCCAGCAGGTGACGACGCTCGATATCCAGTCCGGTGGCCCCGGCCCAGTCGCCAGCCAGCACACGTTCCTCGATGACGTCAGTCAGTTCCATGATCCGGTCGAGACAGTTCATGCGGTGCCCCGACTCTCTCCCGCATTGACTGGCGCCACGACACGCAGTGCCGGCGACGATGCGATCTGCTCCCAGCTGGAGCGGATTTCATCCAGCAGTTCGGCGACTTCATCCAGTGAGCGCGGATCGTTGCGCAGGTTGCCTTCGGTCAGCCGACGCGTCATGTACTCGTAGAGGGCAGCAAGGTTGGTGGCGATTTCCCCGCCATTCGCGTGGTCCAGACAGGCGCGCAGACCGTCGATCATGCGCACTGCACGTCCGAGTGCTTCGCCCTTGAGCGCGATTTCACGTCGTTGCATGTGGCCGCGTGCGCTTGTGATGCGATCCAGCGCGCCCTGTAGCAGACGGAGAATCAGCTGCATGCGGTCGGAGGAGGCTGCAGCGCCATAGGCATCGACAGCGCGGTATTGATGCAGGGGGTTATGCGGTGACGGGTAAGTCATGGGATGTTGTCCTAGCTGGGTAGTTGCGCTGACAGGAAGCTGCTGGTGGTCTTGAGCTGCGCCAGCAGGCTGTCCATCGCGTTGAACTGCTTGCTGAGGCGCTCGCGAACCTGTTCCAGGCGCTCATCGAGTGATGCACGCTGGGTGGTGATGCTCTTGAGGGTGCTCTTGAGATTGCCCTCACGGGTGGCAATCGTGTTGCTGCCCGAAAGTGTGGAGCTGACGATTGTGTCCAGGCGTGTCGCAAGCCCGGTGGTTCCCGAAAACAGCTCACCGATGGAGTCGAAGTCGGCGGCGATCGCTGCATCGAGTTTGGTGGCATCAGCAGCCAGCTTGCCATCAACCTGCGTGGTCACACCGATGCTGGCCAGCGAGGCCACATCGGTGCTGCCGGCCACGCTGCTCAGCGCGCGGCGCAACTGGTCGCGGATGCCCCGCACTGTGGAGTCGCCCAGCAGGGGCGCCGCGTCGCGGGTATCCGGGTTGTATTTCGTCAGTTCGGTGATCGTGGCGACCAGTTTGTTGTAGCCGCTGACAAAGGTGCCGACCGACCGTTTTGCACCATCCGTGTCGTAGCCGATGCCCAGTGCGAGCTCGGTACCCGGATTTGCGCTGACCAGATTCAGCGTGACCCCATCGATCGCATCGGCAATCGTGTTTGTCGCGCTGCTGACGATGACGCCATCGATGATCGCGCTGGCATCTGCCGCCGCCGACAGCTCCGTCATGGTGTTTGCAAGACCGCCGGTTGTGTACACGAAAGGACTCAGGCCGCCGTCACCGCCGCTGACTGCCACGCTGATCGCATTGGCCACACCAGTCGTGGTCGAGCTCAGGACCAGGTGTGCGCCACCGGTGCCGGTGACGATCGTGGCCCGCACGCCGGGGTTGTCGGGGGCTGCGTTGATCGCGTTGCGGATGTCGTTGAGGGAGTTGGCAGAGCCATCAATGGCGATATTCGCAGTCGTGCCATTGACCGTGATGCTGATGATGCCGGTGCCGACCGCGCTGGTCGCGTCGGGCCGCGCAGCGGTGCTGAGTCTGTGCGCTGCGGCCAGCGCCGTGACTTCAACCGAGTAGTTGCCCGGCTGCGAGCTGGTGCCTGCCGTTGCAGTGAATATCTTTTCGTCGCCGAGAGTTACCTTGCGGCCCTGAAATGTGTTGAGCTCCTTCAGGCCCTTCAGTGAATCCTGGAATGTGGCGAGCGCACTCCTGAACTTGCCGAGTGCCGAAAGCAGCTCATTGGCTTTCGATTCCCTGGCGGTGAGGCGGTTGGCAATGGGTGCGCGTTCAGCGGCGACCAGCTGATCGACGATTCCGGCGATGTCGAGGCCGGAGCCGGATCCTGATGAAGTTATTGTTGCCATGCCTGTATAAAGTCCGGATCTGGTGATGAATTCCCGTCCCTCAGCAAAGCAAGTTGTGTGCCATCACACCAGTTCGCTGAGGATGCCGCCTCCGCTGGTGCTCAGGGAAGCAGCCAGTTTCAGTACTTCTTCGGTGGGAATCTGCCGGATCACTTCCTGTGTTTCCGGGTTGACCACGCGGACTACGGTGCGTCCGCTGCCTTCATCCACGCTGATCTGCAGCTCACGCTGGGACGCACTCAGATAGCTCTGGATGCGGCTCAAGGCTTCCTGCACGCGTTCGGGACTCGCCTCGGCTTTCGATGTATCAGGCAAGCTCTTGCCGGTTGCCGGCAAAACCCTGCCACTTTGGTCCGCCCTGGACGGGCTGGTTCCCGTCGCACTGGCGGCATTTCGAATCATCACACTGTCCATGATTCACATCTCCCTGAGGCCACGCGGCATACGCCAATCCGATCCTTCAACATAAGCTCCGTCGGGGACCCGCAATGCAGAAGGGTGGCCGGTTCAGTTGAACCGGCCACCCGTCCGTCTGGTCGGCTGTTACCGGAACAGGCTCAGCACTGTCTGCGGGACAGCATTGGCCTGGGCCAGCACTGCAGTACCTGCCTGCTGCAGGATCTGCGCCTTGGTCAGAGCGGCCGTTTCAGCGGCGAAGTCGGCGTCCTGAATGCGGCTGCGAGAAGCCGTGAGGTTCTCGGATACCGCGGTCAGGCCGGAGATCACCGATTCGAAACGGTTCTGGATGGCGCCGAGCTGGCTGCGGAGTGAGGACACCGCGGTCAGTGAAGCGTCAGCCCGCTGGATCGCCACGTTGGCATTGGTGACCGAGCTCACGTTGACCGTCGCCAGCGTGGTGCTGTCAACCGCGATCGAAGTGCCGGCGAAGCCGATGTCAGCGTTGGCACCACCCAGGGTGATGTTCTGTGCGGCCGACAGCGAGATCGTGCCGCGCAGGGTACCCGTCTGGCCGGCGGCGATACCGGTACCGGTCACCGTGGCACCCGTGCCTGCAGTGATGGTCTCGGCAAGCACCACGTTGCGACCATCAGCCGCCGTCAGGGTTACCGAGGTACCCGAGATGGAGGCCGAAACACCGGTCTGGGTGGAGAACAGGTTGATCTGTGCGACCACGTCGGCACCCGTCAGCGAGGCACCGTCGGCGAGATTGTCGGCGCCGGAGTAGATGGCCACGCTGTTGATGGTCAGGTTGTAGGTGGAGGTGCCGCTGGCTGTGGATACCGTCGAGAAGGTACCCGTCGTCTCGTTGGTGGCAGTGGCGGTCAGGCCGGAGACACCAGCAGAATTGATCGCATTGACCTTGGCCCAGGCGCTGTCAGCGGTCTGGGTGGTGGCCGTACCGGCTGCACTGGCGCCGATGCTGACCGCCGTACCCTGGCCCACGGCGATGGTCAGGCCGCCATCACTCAGTGAGTTGGCGGTTACTGCGGTGCCGGTTGAGGTGGCGATCTGGCCGATCTGGTCAGCACGCACACCCGTGGTCAGGTTCACCGAGATCGTCTCGCCGACGTTCGCGCCGACCTGGAAGGCGGCGGTGCCGAAGCTGCCGTCAAGAACCTTCTGGCCGTTGAACGAGGTCTGCGAGGAGATGCGGTTGATTTCCGAGATCGGAAGAGC
>JAUPLK010000229.1 GCA_030836925.1 Pseudomonadota bacterium | reverse complement strand
GCAGCGTGGTGTCCGTACCCAGCACGGACAGAAGCTTCTGGTTGGGGATGGTGATCAGCGAGTCGACATACTTGCCCAGCTCGGCGATGCCCTGGTCAGCGATCGACAGGCGCTTCTTGCCTTCCATATCGAAGGGCTTGGTGACCACCGCGACCGTGAGGATGCCGAGTTCGCGGGCCACCTGCGCGACGATCGGCGCCGCACCGGTACCGGTACCACCGCCCAGGCCGGCCGTGATGAACAGCATGTCGGCACCTTCGATGACCTCGATGATGCGATCGCGATCTTCCATCGCCGCCTGACGGCCCACGTCGGGATTTGCACCGGCACCGAGACCCTTGGTGATGTTGCAGCCGATCTGCAGGGCGGTACGGACGTTGGAGGTCCGCAATGCCTGCGCATCGGTATTGCAACAGATGAAATCCACGCCATCGATCCCGGTACTCACCATGTGCCGGACAGCGTTACCGCCGCCACCGCCCACGCCCAGCACCTTGATGACCGCGTTCTGGCTGCCCGCATCCATCAGTTCAAACATTTTTCCGTCTCCTGTAACAGTAATGACTGGCGACAACAACAAAATCAGAAATTCCCCTGGAACCAGCTCTTCATCCGGCTCCAGACATCACGCAAACCTGCCCCTATCGGTATGTCCGCTGCCTGGCGGATCGCCCGGCTCCTTGCATAGACCAGCAATCCGATGCCCGTGGAGTGAATCGGATTGCGCACGACGTCACCCAGGCCGCGCACGTGCTGCGGCACACCGAGGCGCACCGGCATGTGGAAGACCTCTTCAGCAAGTTCAACGGCGCCTTCCATCTTGGCGCTGCCACCGGTCAGCACGATGCCGGCAGCGATCATGTTCTCGAAGCCGCTGCGCCGGAGTTCATCGCGGATGAGGCCGAACAGCTCTTCGTAACGCGGCTCCACCACCTCGGCCAGCGTCTGGCGGGCAAGGCGCCGCGGCGGACGGTCGCCCACGCTCGGCACCTCGATGGTTTCATCGAGGTTGGCCAGTTGCGAGAGTGCACAGGCGTACTTGATCTTGATCTCCTCGGCGTACTGGGTCGGCGTACGCATGGAAATCGCGATGTCATTGGTGACCTGGTCGCCGGCGATCGGGATCACGGCCGTATGGCGGATCGCACCGTTGTTGAATACCGCGATGTCGGTGGTACCGCCACCGATGTCGACCAGGCAGATGCCGAGCTCCTTCTCGTCGTCGGTCAACACGGCATAACTGGAAGCCAGCTGCTCGAGCACGATGTCCTCGACCTCGAGCCCGCAGCGCTGCACGCACTTGACGATGTTCTGGGCGGCGCTTGCCGCACCGGTCACCATGTGCACGCGCGCCTCCAGGCGCACGCCCGACATGCCGATGGGTTCGCGGATGCCTTCCTGCCCGTCGATGATGAATTCCTGCGGCAGGACGTGCAGGATTTTCTGGTCAGCCGGAATGGCGACGGCACGCGCCGCATCGATCACGCGGTCCACATCGCTCTGGACGACCTCGCGGTCGCGGATGGCGACGATGCCGTGCGAGTTGAGGCTGCGCACATGACTGCCGGCGATGCCGGCATAGACCTGGCTGATGTCGCAGCCGGCCATCAGCTCGGCCTCCTCGATCGCACGCTGGATGGAGGTCACCGTGGACTCGATGTTCACGACCACGCCCTTCTTCAGGCCCTTGGAGGGATGCATGCCGAAGCCGATCACCTCGATCTGGCCGTCATCCTGCAGCTCGCCCACGATCGCCACCACCTTCGAGGTGCCGATATCGAGACCCACGATGATCTGCTTGTCGTCCTTCCTAGGCATTGGGAACCTGCTCCACGGCGGCATGCGGCTGCTTCCAGCCCACGGCGAAACCGTTCGTGTAACGCATGTCGATGTAGCTCACATCGGCTGCAACGGCCATGACGACGGTGTCGAGCGCCTCGAAAAAGCGCGCCAGCCGGATATCGACATCCTGCGATCCGAGGCGCACCTGAATGCCGTTGCCCAGGCGCAGCGACCAGGCGCCGCGCTTGTCCAGATCGAGGGCCGCGAGCGACAGGCCGCGATGCACCAGCTGTTCCTGGATGGCAACGTAGCGGGCAGCGACTTCGGCTTCGCTGCCCTCGGGTCCATTGAGCTGCGGGAGTCCGGCAGGGATATGGTCGGCGCGCCTGACGAACAGGCGCCCCTGCGGATTGAGCAAACCCTGCTCACCCCAGCGGGCGGCCGGCTGTTCCTCGGTCACGGTGACAGCCAGGGTACCTGGCCACTTGCGGCTCACCCGCGCAGCGGCGATCCAGGGCACCTCGGCCAGTTGCTGCTGGACCACATCGAGCGGCGTGGCCAGAAAGCCCTGCCCCATGTAGGGACGCAGCAGTGACTCGAGACGATCAGCCGAGACGCGCTCAAACTCGCCGTTGATGACCACATGCTCGACCGGCCGGTCGAGCAGCCAGCGACCTGCAAATACGGCACCGCCGACCAGCAGCAGCACACCGAACACGCTGGTGATGCGCAGCCACGGGATGACCGGCAGATTGATGCGCGGCTGCGCACGGCGCTTGCGGTTGCGGCGATTCAACACGCTCATTGCGCCACCTCCGTCACCGGAGCGAAACTGGTTTCGAGGATCCGCCAGACCAGTTCGTCAAAACCGGTGCCGGCAGCGGCGGCGGCCATCGGCACCAGGCTGTGACTGGTCATGCCCGGCACGGTATTGATCTCGAGCACCATCGGTCCGGCCGTTGCCGAGACCATGATGTCCACCCGCCCCCAGCCCTCGGCGCCGACTGCGGCGAATGAAGCACGGGCGACCTCGGCGAGCTTGCGTTCCTCGGCGGCGGGCAGGCCACAGGGGCAGAGGTAACGGGTCTCGTCACTGAAGTACTTGGCCTGGTAGTCGTAGAACACGCCATCCGTCTGGATGCGGATCAGCGGCAGGACTGCATCGTGCAGCACGGCGGCCGTGTATTCCGGCCCGGCCACCCATTCCTCGGCGATGACCTCGCAGTTGAAACCAGCCGCGAGTTGCCAGGCCGCGGCCAGCTGTTCGCTCCGGCTGACCTTGCTCATGCCGATGCTGGAGCCTTCAGCCGCCGGCTTGACCATCAGCGGCAGGCCGAGTTGTTCGGCCGCTTCAACCAGATCGGCTTCGTTGCGGATGACGCAGTAGCGCGGCGTCGGCAGGCCGGCGCCCTGCAGCAGCCGCTTGGTGCGCAGCTTGTCCATGCTGATCGCCGAGCCGAGCACACCCGAACCGGTAAACGGCAGGCCGAGGAACGACAGCAGCCCCTGCAGGGTGCCGTCCTCGCCGCCACGGCCATGCAGGGCAATCCAGACCCGGTCGTAGCCACCGGCCGTCAGCCGCGCGACCAGTTCCGGGCCGCAGGCATCGAGGGGCTCGGCAGCCACACCCTTATTAATGAGTGCCTGGAGCACAGCCTGGCCGGTCAGCAGCGAGATCTCGCGCTCGGCCGAGTTGCCACCCATCAGCACGACGACACGCCCGAAGCCGGCTGGATTCTTGATGTGCGGGTAAGCGGCCATGTTCAGCCCCCCTCCGCTGCGGGATGGCCGGCGGCGGCCGGCTCACCGATGATCTGCACTTC
>JAUPLK010000041.1 GCA_030836925.1 Pseudomonadota bacterium | reverse complement strand
TGTGCGGCTGGCTGATGGCTGCCGAGGTGCTCGATGCCGGCGTGGATTTCAGCTTCTCGCCTGTTGTCGATCTCGATTACGGCTTCAGTACGGTGATCGGTGACCGGTCTTTTCACCGCGACCCGGAGATCGTTGCGACACTGGCGGTCGCCTGGCTGCAGGGCATGCACAAGGCCGGCATGATCGGTGTCGCCAAGCACTTCCCGGGGCACGGTCACGTGGTTGCCGATTCGCATGTGGATCTGCCGGTCGATCACCGCACGCTCAGCGAACTTTATGACGATATGCTGCCCTATGAGCGGATGCTGGGGCATGGACTGAATGCCGTGATGGTTGCTCATGTCCGCTATCCGCAGGTCGATCCCGATGTCGCGAGTCTGTCGCCCTACTGGCTGGGTACCGCACTGCGCCGTGATCTGGGCATGCGTGGTGCCATTTTTACCGATGACCTCAGCATGAAGGCACTTGCCAGCGAAGGCGAGATGCCCGAACGTGCACGGCGTGCTCTTGCTGCCGGTGCCGACATGGCCCTGATCTGCAATGATCCGGCGGCAGCCGATGCCACGCTTGCAGCCCTGCAGGGCTACTCGGATCCGGCCGGTCAGTCGCGACTGGTGGCCTTGCGCCGCAAGGACAGCGCGCCATCAGCCGGCACCGGACTGCGCGGGTCGGCGGACTGGCAGCGCGCGGTTGCGAGCCTCGACCAGGCACTGGCCAGACCGGGCATTGCGCTCAGTTGATGATTCCGCCGGTTCCAGGGGCACGCCTCGTCGCGACGACTGCACAGGTGGAGGCTGCGTATCAGCGGCTTGCGGCATCAATCCAGCCGGCAGTTGCAGCCGGTGACTGCGTCCTGCTCGGTGTATTGCTCGGTGGGGCAGTGCCGCTGGTCAGGATTGCGGGACTGCTCGCTGGTGATTTTCTGATTGATGCATGCCGAGTCGGTCGTTATGGAGACGCAACCCGGGGTGGAATCCCGCGGTGGATAAGCCCGCCCCAGGTGGCCATGCGTGGCAGGCATGTCATCCTGGTCGACGATATCTTTGACGAGGGAATCACGCTGGATTTCGTTGCCACATATTGCCGGGAGCAGGGTGCGCGCAAACTCAGTGCTGCCGTCCTGGTGCGCAAGCGACACGACCGTGCCGGCGCAAAACCTGTTCCTGACCATGTCGGACTCGAGGTCGGCGATGAGTACGTCTTTGGCTGTGGCATGGATTACCAGGGACGCTGGCGGCATCTCGATGCGATCTGGGGGCTGCCCGGCTAGGCCGGCATGCTTGCACATGCGGCTCGGAATCATCGCTGGATCGGGTGCAGCTGACTTTCTGCCAGGTGGCCAGACGATTGCGCTGGCTGCCGGTCCCTGGGGTGAAACCTCGGGTCCTGTGCGCCAGGTCGGCATTGGCGGTCACGAGGTCCTGCTGATGTCCCGCCATGGTGAGCCGGGGGCGCGTGCGATCGCACCGCACGCGGTCAACTACCGGGCAAATGTCTGGGCCTTCCGTGAGCTCGGCGTGGATCATCTGCTGGGCATCAACACGGTTGGCGGCATTTCGGCCGGTTTCGCCTGCGGTGCCCTGGTATTGCCTGACCAGTTGATCGACTACAGCTGGGGCCGAGCGCACAGCTACAGCGGTACTGCGGCTTTTCCTCTGCAGCACGTCGACTTCACGACACCGTTCTGTCTCCGGCTGCGCGATCTGCTGCTCGGCGCAGCGCGCCGTGTCGGCGTTGAGCTGAAATCCGCTGGTACCTATGGCGTCACGCAGGGACCACGACTGGAGACGGCGGCGGAGATCGATCGCATGGAGCGCGATGGCTGTGACCTGGTCGGAATGACCGCCATGCCCGAGGCCGGCCTCGCACGGGAGCTGGATGTGTCCTACGCCATCTGCTGTGTGGTGGTGAACCAGGCCGCCGGACGTGCTCCAGCCGGAGTCGGCATACATGCGGAGATCGCGGCGAACCTGCGGGCCGGCCTGGACCAGGCCGAGCGACTGGTGACGGCGTTCACAGAAGCAGATTTGCATGCGACCTAAGATGGCCCTCGCGCTGCCTTTCAACCGGCATTCAGTTCGGCACGGGTTCGGTGACAGATTCTGGACATGTCATTTAACATATTGAAAAAATTGAACAAACACCTGCTCAGGCAAGCGCTGGATTCGGTGGCCACTCCCGCCCTGATCGTTGATGCGCAGTGCGATGAAAAGCTGCTCGTGTACGCAAACCCGGCTGCTGGCCGGGCGCTGGGATTGCAGGCCAGTGAGCTGATCGCCCGCTCGGTGAATAGTCTTTGCCTGGAGCCGGCTACGCCGGAGTGCTGGCAACTGCGGGCCAAAGACGGCTCGGCTCTCGCACTGCGTCCGGTTCCTCTCTACGCACAACCCGGCAAGGCCAGCTTCTGGTTGCTGACCGCCGACCCGATTGAACAGCCGGCGGTGCCGGTTCCTGCACGACCTGCGGCAGCCAGTATGCGGTCGCCAGAGCTGCCCTCCAAAATCGTGCGGGATGACCGCACCGATGTGACCACAGGCATTCCCGGCCGGAACGCGTTTCTGGAAGTCCAGTTGCGCGATTGGCTGACGGCCAGACAGGAACAGAAGCGACTGAGTGTCATCGTGTTCCGGGTCGATGCACTCGAGAGCTATCAGAAGCTGTTCGGGCGCCATGCCACCGAGACCTGCCTGCGCCGGGTCGCGCATGCGATCAGCAACTCCCTGCAAAGAGCCACGGACTGCTGCGCGCGGGTCGGGAACGACCGCTTTGCCGTGCTGATTTCGGGCGGGGCAGAAGACCGGGTTGCGCAGTTTGCCGAGCGTATCGCGCAGCGTGTCTGGGATCTGGCCATCCATCATCCGCGTTCACAGCCCGCCCGCTACGTGACCGTCTCCTTCGCCATGGCTTCCGAAATTCCACCCTTCAGTGCAGAAGAGCCCGGCCTGCTCGAAGACGCCGAAGCCCGCATCACGCGCGGCCACGAGCCTGTGGAACATCGCGCATCATCCCTCGAAGCGGGCTGATTGCCGGGGCCGGGTCTACCGGCGTGCAGGAATCCTGTCTTGCGGTGCCGGCGGTGCAGCTGTCTTCTCACGGTTGTCGAGCATGTCTGTCAGCAGCGCGTCCACAAAGCTGAACCTTGCGGCGTGATCTTCCATTTCCGCCTTGAAGCGCAGTTTTTGCTGCCGGTCGAGCCGGTAGGTGCCGAGCTCGTGGCGCAGCAGTTTCACGAGCCAGACCGGGCTGACCGTGGTTGCGGGTCCGAACTCCACGAAGCCGCCCGCTGGCCCGGCGTCGAGGCGGCGTATCGCCAGCGGTTCGGCGCGCAGACGCAGGGCGGTCAGGCGAAACAGGTTGCGCGTTGCTTCCGGCAGCGGGCCGAAACGATCGACGAGTTCGACCTGCAGTTCGCGCAGTGCCTGGTCGGTGCGGGCGCTGGCGATGCGTTTGTAATGCACCAGGCGCAGATGCACATCCGGCAGGTAGTCGTCCGGCAATAATGCGGGCAAATGCAGATTGATCTCGACGGCTGGCGGCAACGCGCTGTCGAGACCCGGATCGAGGCCGCTTTCAAGTGCCTTGATCGTGCGCATGAGCATGTCGTTGTAGAGTTCGAAGCCGATCTCCTGGATCTGGCCGCTCTGGTCTTCGCCCAGCAGTTCGCCGGCACCGCGAATCTCCATGTCGTGGGTGGCCAGCATGAAGCCGGAGCCCAGGTCCTCCAGTGCGGCAATTGCATCGAGGCGCTTGATCGCATCCGGCTTCAGCGATTCCCTGGGTGGCGCTAGCAGATAGGCAAAGGCCTGGTGGTGCGATCGCCCGACGCGTCCGCGCAACTGGTGCAGTTGCGCCAGGCCAAAACGGTCGGCGCGATTGATGATGATGGTGTTTGCCGAGGGGATGTCGATCCCGCTCTCGATGATTGCCGTGCAGACCAGGATGTGAAACCGGCGATGGTTGAAATCGAGCATGATCTGCTCGAGTTCCTGTTCGCGCATCTGGCCATGTGCCACTTCAATGCGCGCTTCCGGCACGATTTCCGACAGTGCCGCCGCGGTCTTCTGGATGTCTTCGATGTGATTGTGCACGAAGTAAACCTGACCGCCGCGTTTCAGTTCGCGCAGGCAGGCTTCGCGGATCAGGGGCGCCTCCCAGCGGGTCACGAAGGTCTTGATGCTCAGCCGCGTTTCCGGCGGCGTCGTGATCAGCGACAGGTCGCGCAATCGCCCCAGGGCCATGTTGAGCGTGCGTGGAATGGGCGTTGCCGTCAGTGTCAGTACGTCGGCTTCCGTCCGCAGCGCCTTGAGCCGTTCCTTGTGTCTCACGCCGAAGCGATGTTCCTCGTCGACGATGATCAGGCCCAGGTTCCTGAAGCGCAGGTCGCCTTGCAGCAGCCGGTGTGTGCCGATCACGATATCAACGCTGCCGGATTCGACGCCCGCGATGACCTTGCGGGTCTCCTGTGCGGAGCGGAATCGTGACAGTGCTTCGACGGTAACGGGCCAGTCGGCAAAACGGTCGGCAAAATTCTGCTGGTGCTGCTGGGCAAGCAGGGTGGTGGGCACCAGCACCGCGACCTGCTTGCCGGAGGATACGGCGATGAATGCCGCACGCAATGCGACCTCCGTCTTGCCAAAGCCGACATCACCGCAGACCAGGCGGTCCATCGGGCTGTCCGATCGCAGGTCACGGATGACCGCCTCGATGGCCGTCGCCTGGTCCTCGGTTGGTTCGAAGGGGAAGGCTGCCGCGAATGCGGCGTAGTCGTTCTGCGTTTCCGCGCTGCGTATGGTTTTGCGCGCGGCCCGCTGGGCGTAGAGTTCCAGCAGTTCGGCGGCGACATCGCGGATTTTTTCGGCTGCCTTGCGCCTGGCCTTCTCCCACTGGTCGCTGCCGAGGCGATGCAGCGGCGCTTCCTCGGCCGAGCCGCCCGTGTAGCGTGAAATCATGTGCAGTGAAGCGACCGGCACATGCAGCAGGTCGCCACCCGCATATTCGACAGTCAGGAACTCCGTGGGCATCTCGTCGATGGTGATGGTGGTCAGGCCGCGGTAGCGACCGACGCCGTGATCCACATGCACGATCGGTGCGCCGACCAGCAGGTCGGTCAGATCGCTGAGGATCTGTTCGGGGTCGCGGACCCGACGCTGCCGCCGCCGGCTGCGCGTGCGTTCGCCGAACAGTTCACGTTCGGTGATGATCGCGATGCCAGCGCCTTCAAGCAGCAGGCCCTGCTCGAGCGGCGCAACGCCGAGCAGGATCTTTGCGGGGCTGGTGAGGAAGTCAGCCCAGTTGCCGGTCTCCGTGGCCGGCAGCTTTTCCTGGCGCAGGATATCGGCGAGCATCTCGCGCCGCCCCGGTGATTCAGCAGCAAACAGGATGCGGCCGGAAAACCCGCGGATGAACTCACCGAGCGCGCTGGCCGGCTGCTCGCTGCGGGTATTGATCTGTACCGGAGGCAGGCTGGCCGCACCCCGATTCGCCGTGCCATCGAGTACCAGCAAGGGTCCGTGCGAGAGCTTCGCCAGATGTTCGTCCGGGCTTGCGTTGATCTCCTGCGGAGCCAGTGCCGGCCGTTCGGAGTTTTCACCGGCTTGCCCGTACCGCTCCACAATCTGCTGCCAGCCGGTTTCGAACAGGGTGCCGGGCTCGCCCAGTGAAATACTCAAATGTCCTGCCGGCAGGTAATCCCAGAGCAGCGCGGTTTCCGCGAAGAACAGCGGCAGGTAGTTCTCGATACCGCCGGGCATGCGCCCCTCCGATACCTCGCGATAGATGATCGAACGGGCCGGGTTGCCCTCGAAACGGCGACGGTAGGCCTGGCGGAACTGCTTGATGGCCTCGGCGTCCACCGGCATCTCGCGGGCTGGCAGGGTTTCCAGCGACTCGATGACGGCGCCAGAAAGCTGCGAGTCGGGATCGAATTCGCGCAGGCTCTCGATTTCGTCATCCAGGAAATCGATGCGTACCGGTTGTTCCGAGCCCATCGGATAGAAGTCGAGCAGGGAGCCGCGAACGGCAAAGTCACCGTGTTCCATGACCTGTGCGACGCGCTGATAGCCGGCGGTTTCCAGTTGCAGGCGCAACTGCTCCGGCCGCAGCTTCTGGCCTGCCGACAGCGAGATGCTGTAGCCGCTGATGTAGCGTGCCGGTGCCAGGCGTGGCAGCAGCGTGGAGGCGGCAACCACCAGCGTGCTGATCCGCCCTGCTGCGACATCGCGCAGCACCATCAGCCGTCGTGAGGTGAGATCCTGGTGCGGGCTGAAGGTGTCGTAGGGCAGCACCTCGGTGTCGGGGAAGACCGCCAGTCCGGCCTGTCCGCCGAGGAAAAAGCGCAGCTCGGCTTCCAGGCTCTCGGCGCGAGCAACGCTCGGCACGATGACCAGCCAGAAACCGGCATGTCGGGTCCGCAGTCCTGCCAGGCCCAAGGCCTCGCCACAGCCCGGTGGTGGGCTCCAGTTCTGACGCGCACCTGGCGTGGCCGGCAGGGGCAGGGGCAGTGATGGCAGTATCGGCTCAGTGGGAACGGTGTTCATTTCGCGGCTGGCGGCTGGCAGGCGCGCGATTATCCCACAGCGGGCAGCCCATACCTGCGCAAGCGCAGATACGAGTCAGCCTGGACGAGGAAAAACTAGCGGCGGACGGCGTTGATGACGTGCTGGTATTCGAAATACACGAAGAACGACGGATATTCCCAGCGTGTGATCGGCGGCTGGCCAACCGCGGCCGATCGGTTGACCGGCGCGCCCCAGCGGGCTTCCACGCTGCCCATGCTGAGGCCGCGCGTCGGTCGCTCAGTGGCAGTGGACTTGGCCGCTTCGACGCCCTCGATGAGCAGGGTGTCTGCCGCAGCGGGGCCGGTGAGTACGAGACTGACTGCCAGACCACAGAGCATCCGGTAGACTGCGTTGCTAACCATGCTAACCTCTCTGCCAGCTTGCGTTTCTGACTATAACACCCCGTCTCCACTCGGAAAAACCACCTGTTGCGTAGACATCAGCTTCGAATTGCGCTAACGCGGTCGCGGCCCTCGGCGCTGATGACGGCCGGGCCGGGATACCGCGCGTGATACGTCCGGTTGCCTTGTGGATGGCCCTGCGCTATCTGCGCGCGCGACGTGCCAATCAGTTTGCCTGGCTGGTGGGCTTTGCTTCGGTCCTCGGTGTGGCGCTCGGCGTGGCTGCCCTGATCGTGGTTCTGTCCGTCATGAATGGCTTTGAAAACGAGCTGCGGGGCCGACTGGTGACCATCACCGGACATGCGGCCGTGCTGACCGGTGGGCAGGGGGATGACTGGCGCGAGCTGCGCGATGAACTCGGCGCATGGCCCGGCGTCATTGCCGCAGCGCCTTATGTCGAGATTCAGGCGATGCTGGCCAATGGCGGCGAACTTGCCGGTGTGGTGATCGAAGGCATTGATCCGCAAAGCGATGCAGCCTTTGCCGATCAGCGGGCCAGCATTTTCGGTGCCGGACTCGGTGAGCTGCGTCCGGGTTCCTTTCAGGCCTTGCTGGGCGGCGCGCTTGCCCAGCGTCTCGGGCTTGCGCCTGGCGACCGGGCACGCGTGATGGTGCCGGTACGCGATGCGAACGGGCGAATAGTTTCAAGGCTGCGCGAAATAACCGTTGCTGGTGTATTTGAAATCGGCGTGCGCGACCACGATTCAGTACGCGTGCTGCTGAGTCTGGCCGATGCTGCGGGCCTGGCCGGGCTTGGTGACAACGTCACCGGTGTGCGTCTGCAGATGACGGACATATTCGCGGCGCCAGACATCCTGCAGCGCTGGACAGCCAGCCGGGCTGCTGCCGGCCATGCAGCCCTTGCGACCACCGACTGGACGCGTGATAACGCCAGTTACTTTCGTGCCGTGCGTATCGAAAAGGTCATGATGACCCTGCTGCTGTCGTTGATCGTGGCGGTGGCCGCCTTCAATATCGTCGCCACGCTGGTGATGATCGTTACCGACAAGCGGCCGGGAATCGCGATCCTCCGTACGCTGGGTTTTTCGCGGCGCGTGGTCATTGCGACCTTCGCGCTGCAGGGTCTGCTCATCGGCTGGGTGGGCGTAATCGCCGGTGTGCTGTCCGGCAGCCTGCTGGCCAGAAACATCGCTACGGTCGTGCCCGCACTGGAAAAACTCTTCGGCTTCGAGTTCATGCCCGCCGATGTGTATTACCTGACCAGTCTGCCAGTTGATCTGCAGGCCGATGACATCCTCTGGGTCAGTGCGATCGCGCTGCTGATGACCGCCTGTGCGACCATCTATCCGGCCCTGCGCGCGGCATCGGTCGATCCGGCTGAAGTGCTGCGCTACGAGTAGGGGAGAGTCACCGGCATCATGTTGCATCCCTATGAACTGGCCATTGCGCTGCGCCACATCCGTTCGCGCAGCAGGAATCGTTTCATCTCCTTCATCTCGGTGATTTCGATGGCCGGCACGGCGCTGGCCGTCGCCGTGCTGATCGTGGTCCTCTCGGTCATGAATGGATTCGAATACGAGGTGCGCAACCGCATCCTGCAGGTGGTCGCACATGCCTCGGTCACCGGCCTCGACGGGCATATCGCCAACTGGCAGTCCCTCACTGCTGTCGCGCTTGCCGATCCCGATGTGCGTGCCGTTGCACGTTTTGTCGATGGCCAGGCCATGCTGGTCGGGAAACGCGAAATCCGCGGTGTGCAGATCCGTGGTATCGATCCGGCTGCCGAACTTGCCACCTCGGCACTGGGTGAGTTGATGGTCGACGGAGATCTCACCGCGCTCCGACCGGGTGGCTTTGGTCTGGTCATCGGCCGGACGCTGGCCGAGCAATTGGCTGTCGGGCCGGGCGACGATCTGGTCATGCTGGTGTCGCAGGGCACGACGACCCCGGCCGGCGTCGTGCCCCGCATGCGGCGCTTCACGGTGGTCGGGGTCTTTTATGCAGGCATGCACGAGTTCGACCGTTCGCTGGCATTCATGCATATCGGTGATGCGCAGCGTCTGTTGCGCTTCGGCGATGATGTGACCGGTCTGCGTCTGGCGGTCAAGGATCCCCTGCAGGCGCCGGCAGTGGTGCGTGCGGTCGCAAGTGCCTGGGGCGAGGGTGCCTGGATCAGCGACTGGACACACGAGCATGGCAACTTCTTTCGCTCGATACAGCTGACACGGTCCATCGTCTTCGTCATCCTGCTGCTGGTCGTGGCC
>JAUPLK010000040.1 GCA_030836925.1 Pseudomonadota bacterium | reverse complement strand
TGCTTTCGGTTGCATCCCTTATGTCGGCCTGGTCTTCGACAGCTCTGATTATCTGCGCGTATACGTCCTGTCCCTCGCACACCTGCGTGAACTGGTCCCCGGCGGAGCCAAGGTCACGGCATGGCCAATGTCAGCAGCCAGGATTGCAGGCTACGCAAATGACCCCGCAATCATGTCGATCGAATGGCAGCGAATTGCCAGTCGGTGGTGACATCTGGGAACAGCCATCAAATCCCGTGCTTGTCACAAGAATCACAGCGGGAAATCGCCATAGTTGTGCTGAATAATCCGGCGTCGGACACGAAGCAAATCAACCAGACATTCCTCTATTTTTTTTGCTGTCACTCCGCGACCATTTCAATGGGCTGGCGCAAGGCGCGACCCAGCAGAACATCAGCAAGGAAAAAGTAGCCAGCACGATCGCACTTGCTCCACCTCGCCCACTCGTCGCGACCTTTGACCAGCTAACCGAGTCAACCTTCAGCCAGATTCAGAGACTGCAACGCCAAATCCAGAACCTCCGCCGCACCCGCGACCTGCTGCTGCCGCGACTGCTGTCGGGCCAGATTGACATGGAGGCCATCGACCATGCCTGACCTCGTTCCATTGCCTTCCGATTACACCGCTTGGCTGGCAGAGCTCAAAACCCGCATCCACAGCGCCCAGCAGCGGGCGTCGTTGGCAGTCAATCGCGAATTAGTGCTGCTCTACTGGCAGATCGGCCGCGACATCCTGGACCGGCAGGGGCGCGAGGGATGGGGGACCAGGGTGATCGAACGGTTGGCGCAGGACCTGCGCAGCGCCTTTCCCGACATGAAGGGCTTTTCGCCCCGCAACCTCAAGTACATGCGGTCGTTTGCCGAGGCGTGGCCGGATGCCGAGTTTGTGCAGCAGGCTGCTGCACAATTGCCTTGGTTCCATTTGTGCACGCTGATCGACAAGCTAAAGACTCCGGAAGAGCGCAACTGGTATCTGGCCAAAACCATCAAGCACAACTGGTCGCGCAGTATGCTGGTGATGCAGATCGAGACCGGTCTGCTGGCGCGCCAAGGGCAGGCCCTCACCAACTTCCCGGTCTCGCTGCCCGAGCCGCAATCGGATCTGGCCCGCGAGTCCCTGAAAGACCCCTACCGCTTCGACTTCCTCGGTCTGACCGAGGAGGCGCAGGAGCGGGAAATCGAACACGCCCTGGTCAAGCACGTCACCGAGTTCCTGCTGGAGCTGGGCGCGGGTTTCGCTTATGTCGGGAGGCAGGTGCTGCTGAATGTGGGTGGCGACGAGTTTTTCATCGACCTGCTGTTCTACCATCTGAGGCTCCGCTGCTTCGTGGTGATCGAACTCAAGGCCGGATCCTTCAAGCCGGAGCACCTGGGCCAACTCGGTTTCTACCTGACCGCGATCGACCGCGACATGAAGGGTGAGCATGACAACCCCACCATCGGGCTCTTGCTGTGCAAGACCAAGAACAAGGTGGTGGCCGAATACGCCCTCGGCGACAAGACGCAACCCATGGGTATCGCCGAATACCGTCTGGTCGAATCCCTGCCCGCGGCACTGCAAACCAACCTGCCCAGCATCGAGGAGATCGAACGGGCCTTGGCGGAAAAAACGGGGGAAGAGGAATCGTGATAGCCATGTAGCCCGTTTTGTGCAAGCGCTGCTTGCACAAGTGCCCCAATCATCCAAGAACCTGTTGGACGATCGCGAAAGTGCCACAGGCTGTGGCACAAATGCCGCAGACAGCATCTCATAAGCCTGTTGGTGGAGGCACTTGAGCGCGAGGCCCTCGCGCAGCGTTTCAAGGAATCAAAGCACAAGACCACCGACG
The DNA here is from genome assembly GCA_030836925.1 of Pseudomonadota bacterium. Taxonomy (GTDB): domain Bacteria; phylum Pseudomonadota; class Gammaproteobacteria; order Steroidobacterales; genus SHZI01. The sequence continues at coordinate 7,446 of JAUPLK010000040.1, read as the reverse complement.
AACGCGCCGAGGCCAGAAAAAGTGCCCGGGAACTGCTGAAGCGGCTCAAGGACCTGCTGGTGCTCAACTGGCGGCAGAAGGCCGCTGCGCGTTCCACATTGCGCCTGGCGATCGAGGACACACTCGACTCGGGCCTGCCGCGAGCCTATGCGCCGGAGATGTACCGCCAGAAGTGCTCTGCGGTGTTCGAGCATGTCTACGTGAGCTATCCGGAACGGAATGCCGGCGTTTATGCCGGGCTGTGAGGCGTGCCGGTAGTGATCGCGGCTGAAGCCGCTCCTACAGTCTCGCCACGGCGCCGGGGGATTCGTCGCAACCGCCACGTATTGGCAGCTGCGCTTCATCGAACAGCGCATCGACTTCCGCCTGCGTGGTCAGCTGCGCAGCCTTGCGGGTGAGTTGCGGCGTGAGGTGCGGGGCGAACAGTGCGATGAAGTCGACCATGTAACGGCGCAACACCGAATCGCGGCGGAAGCCGAGCCAGGTGGTGACGCGCGGGAACAGTCCCGCAGCAGACAGCGCAGTGAGATCTTTCTGGTCCTGGCATTCATAGGCCATCGGCGCGACGATACCCACGCCCATGCCCATGCGCACATAGGTCTTGATGATGTCGGCATCGCGCGCGGTGAACACCACGTTGGGTTCCAGTCCCTGCTGGGCAAAGGCTTTCTTCAGTGAGGACTCGCCGGTCGCACCGAACACGTAAGTAACCAGCGGATAGCCGGCCAGCACGCGCAGGTTCAGGTCCTTGCTGGCGGTGAGTGGATGACCATTCGGCACCAGGACGATGCGGTCCCAGCTGTAGCAGGGCAACAGCACCAGTCCCGGGAACAACTGCCGCGAACCGGTGGCGATCGCAAAGTCCACGCGGTTGGCGGCCACCAGTTCGGCGATCTGTTCCGAAGTGCCCTGGTGCAGTTCGAGATTGATCTTCGGATAGCGCTCGCGAAACTCCCGGATCACATCCGGCAGCACGTGGCGCGCCTGGGTGTGCGTAGTGGCGATCGACAGCGTGCCCTCCTGCTCACCCGAGAGATCGCTGGCCAGGTTACGGATGTTCTCGACTTCGCGCATGATGCGGCGGGCCCGGGAGATCACATCCTTGCCGGCCGGGGTGATCGCGGTGAGGCTCTTGCCCTTGCGCGTGAACAGCTGCACGCCGAGTTCCTGTTCCAGCAGTTTCAGCTGCTTGCTGATGCCCGGCTGGCTGGTATACAGCCGCTCGGCGGCCGCGGTTATGTTAAGACCGCTGTCGGCGATGGCGACCAGGTATTTGAGCTGCTGCAGCGTCATGGGATCCGGGAAATGCTCGGCGGGACTGACCGGCCTTATATAGCCATTGGTTACAAGTCACTGTCAACCCTGCGGAGCCCGGAATGAGACTCGGCCGGTTATGCTGGCCAGCGATGGCCCCAGAAGCAATGACCATTTTTTCCCCGCTGGGCGCTTCGATATCGTACCGATCCAGTCCCTGATTGCCGCAAGCCTGATGGACCAGTTGCCGATCTTCGTCACCCTGCAGGGCCAGAGCTGTCTCGTGGTCGGCGGCGGCGACGTGGCCGAGCGCAAGGTGCGGCAACTGCTGGCGGCCGGTGCAGCCGTCACGGTCAACAGCCCGCAGCTGTCGGCCGGCCTGCAGGCACTGCTGGATGCGCAGCAGATCGCGGTGGCGCGGCGCGCCTTCGACGCGTCACTGATCGACACGCACCTGCTGGTGTATGCGGCGACCAGCGATCGCGCGGTCAATCACGCAGTCGCTGCTGCGGCAGCCACGGCGCTGCGTCTCTGCAATGTGGTCGACGATCCGGCGCACTCAAGTTTCATCAGCCCCTCGATCGTGGATCGCTCGCCGCTGATTGTCGCCATCTCGAGCGGCGGTCGCGCACCGGTGCTCGCGCGGATGTTGCGCCAGCAGCTCGAACGCTGGCTGCCGCTGCGGCTCGGTGCACTCGCCGACTGGGCCGGCCAATGGCGCGACACGCTCAAGGCGCGACTGCCGGATGTGGCGGCCAGACGCCGTTTCTGGGAGCAGGCATTCAGCGGCACGCTCAGCGCGCAGGTGCTCGCCGGACGCATGCAGGCTGCCGACGACAGCTTGCGCAGCGCACTGGATGCCCAGGCGGATACGGACCGCACCCACGGCGAGGCCTGGCTGGTCGGTGCCGGACCCGGCGATCCGGAACTGCTCAGCCTGCGCGGCTTTCATCTGCTGCAGCACGCCGACGTGGTGTTGCATGACCGGCTGATCGCACCGGAACTGCTGGCCTTCGCCCGCCGCGACGCCGAGCTCATCGATGTGGGCAAGACCGGCGGCGGCCCGGGCACCAGCCAGGCCACCATCAACGCGCTGCTGCTCGACCGGGTCCGCGCCGGCAAACGCGTCTGCCGGCTCAAGGGCGGCGATCCCTATGTGTTCGGCCGCGGCAGCGAAGAAGCGGCAGCGCTGGCAGAAGCCGGCCTGCCCTTCCAGGTGATCCCCGGCATCACCGCCGCCAACGGCTGCGGCGCCTATGCGGGCATTCCGCTCACGCACCGCGGTCTCGCGCAGGCGGTCACCTTCGTCACCGGGCACGCCGCATCAGACGACAGCACGAACGGTACCGAGCCTGACTGGGCCGCGCTCGCTGCGCTCGGGCACACGCTGGTCATCTATATGAGTGGTCGCAAGCTTGCGGTGATCACGGCGGAGCTCATCGCTCGCGGCCGCAGTGACAACACCCCGGCCGCCGTGGTGATCGCCGGCACCCTGCCGGAGCAACGCATCATCACGGGCACACTGGCCGACATCGCGCAGCGCAGTGCCGAGGCGGGCCTCGGCTCACCGGCACTCCTTTACGTCGGCGAGGTGGTCGCACTGGCCGGGGCACTCGGCTGGCAGCCCCCCGCCGAAGCCGCATCGCGACCCAGCCTCGAACTTCGGCCAGGCGACCTGCAGTAAACTCGAAGCATATTTCCGGGAGCAGCCCCATGATCCATGACCACATCCTGTCCACCATCGGCAACACACCGGTGATTCGCCTGAACCGCATGGCCCCGAAGCAGGTCGAGATGTACGTGAAGGCCGAGGCCTTCAATCCCGGCGGTTCGGTCAAGGATCGCCTGGCCCACGCGATCATCGCGGATGCCGAGCGTCGCGGCGCACTGCGCCCCGGCCAGACCGTCGTGGAAGCAACCTCCGGCAATACCGGCATCGCGCTGGCGATGGTCTGCGCAGTCAAGGGTTACCCCTTCGTCGCGGTGATGGTGGAAACCTTCTCGATCGAACGTCGCAAGATCATGCGTGCCTACGGCGCGAAGGTGATCCTCACGCCGGCCGCCGGCCGCGGCACGGAGATGGTGCGGCGCGCCGAAGAACTGGCAAAAAAGAACGGCTGGTTCCTGGCCCGGCAGTTCGAGAACCCGGCCAATCCGGCCTATCACCGGCAGACGACGGGACCGGAAATCCTGCAGGACTTTGCCGGCCGGCGCCTCGACTACTGGATCACCGGCTGGGGCACGGGTGGCACCATGACCGGTGCCGGCGAAGTCATCAAGGCGGCACGCGCCGATGTGCGGATCATCGCCACCGAACCGGCGGGGGCCTCGCTGCTCGGCGGCCAGGAATGGAAACCGCACAAGATCCAGGGCTGGACACCCGACTTCGTGCCCGCCGTGCTCAATCCCGCCGTCTACGATGAACTGGTGACCGTGACGGACGAAGAAGCCAAGGACACGGCACTGCGCCTGGCGCGCGAAGAAGGCATCTTCGTCGGGCTGTCGGCCGGTGGCACGCTGGCCGCGGCGCTGAAAGTCGCTGCGCGCGCCGAGCCGGGTTCGGTGCTGCTCACCATGCTGCCGGACACGGGCGAGCGCTATCTCAGCAGTTTCCTGTTTCAGGAAGTGCCGGAAGGTTCCGATGACGAATGGCTGGCGGCCGTCGAGAGTGGCCAGCGTGCCTGAAGTTTTCGGCAGGCCGATGACCGACAGGCCGAATATCGACCGGCTTTGGGTGCTGCACTGGCCGCGTCATGCCGGCGTCAGCAGCCTGTCGGCACAAGGCCTCGTGCAGCTGGGCCGCTCCGGCGTACTGGTGGATACCTGCATGCGCCAGTTGCTGATCGGCACGGGACCACGACCGCTCATCGATCCCGCCTGTGCCGGCACGCTGCAGATTTACTCAGGCGCGTCCGCGTACCGCCTGTTGCTCGAGATCATCACGGGCCTGCGCAGCGCCGTGTGCGGCGAGACCAACGTGTATGGCCAGTTCCGCCGCGCGTGGCAGGTCTCGCAGCAAAGTCTGCCGGCAGACATCACGCAGCCACTTTCACCATTCATCGACGCACTGTTCAGCGATACGCGCCGGATCCGTCAGCAGCACCTGCAGGGTGTGGGCGGCAACTCCTACGGGAGTCTGGCCCGCCGCCTGCTGGCGCCCGCACGCGGTGCCCGCGTGCTGTTTGTCGGCACCGGCGAACTGGCCCGTTCGATGCTGCCCTTCTTCCGTGCTGCCGAAACCGGCGCCTGGAATCACCGCCCGGTTGCGCCGCCCGCCGTCGATCAATGGTTCAGCACCACGCAGGCCGATGCGGCAGCACGCTGGGCCGAGCACATAATTTTCACCACGCCCGCCGATGCAGAACACGATGCCGGCTGGCAGGCGCGGTTGCGGCACAGCACGGTGCGCAGCCTGCTGCATCTCGGCCGTCGGCGCAGCGAGGCGCTGCACTGGACCGGCGTAGAAAGTGTCTTCGATCTGGACGACATCCTCGGCGCTGCCGAAGCGCGTGCAAACGTCGCCTCGCTGCAACTGGTGCGTGCACGCGCCGCCTGTGCGGAGCTGGCTGGGGCACGCTTTCCGGCCATCCCGGATGAAGCGCTGCCACTGTTCTGCTCGGCGCAGGCCTGAGGCGGGCGCGATGCAGCGCACGCTGAAACTCGGCACACGCGGGTCGCTGCTGGCGATGGCGCAGAGCCGGCAGATCGCGGCGCAACTCATGCGCCTGCATCCCGGTCTGGATATTCAGCTGCACCCGGTCACGACCCGCGGCGACCGCGATCAATCCACCCCGCTCGGCAGGATCGATGATCCGGATTTCTTCTCCGCCGAACTCGACAGCGCGCTGCTCGATGGCGAAGTGGATTTCTGTGTGCACTCGCTGAAGGATCTGCCCACCTCCCGGCACGCCGGCATCAGCTGCGCTGCCATGCCGGCACGGGAAAATCCGCGCGACGTGATCGTCTGGCGCCGCGATGTGAGGGCGCGTCTCGCCACCGGCGAGCCACTGCGCATCGGCGCGTCGTCCGCACGTCGACAGCAAAACCTTGCAGACTTTCTGCCCGCAGCCCTGCCCACCACCGCTGAAAACCCGGTCCTGCAGTTTGTGGAACTGCGCGGGGCCGTGGACGCACGTCTTGCCCGCCTGCAACCAGGCACTCCGCCGACCGAGGCGCTCGACGGTGTGGTGCTCGCGCTCGCCGGCTTGAGCCGGCTCTGGAACGATACCGCTGCGCGCCCGCACCTGGCCGGACTGCTGCGCGAGGTGCGCTGGACCGTGCTGCCGCTGGCCCGCTGCCCCGCTGCGGCCGGCCAGGGCGTGCTGGCCATCGAGTGTCGAGCGGAAGACGATGAGATGCAGGAACTGCTGCGCGCACTCCACGATCCGGATACTGCAGAGCTGGTCGCACTGGAACTGGCAGCACTCGGACAATGGCCGGCCGCGCCGCGCGCAGTGCTCGGTGCCACCGCCATCATGCATGCGTACCTCGGTCCGGTCTGCTACGTGCATGGCACAGTCGATGGCAGGACCGTCGAAGAGATCATCTGGAACCAGCCCCCGGCGCCGCGCACCGAAGTGCGGGCGTTCAACGGCATCGCCTGGCAGCGCCTGTGCAAACGCGAGCTGGTGACCGACACCCTGCCGGAACTGGCCGCCCTACCGGTGCAGTCCGCGGTATTTGCCGCCTACTGGCATGCGCTGCAGAACCAGCAATTGAACGGCGATCTGCGCCTCTGGACCAGCGGCATCGAGAGCTGGCGGCAACTGGCCGCGCGCGGATTCTGGGTCGAAGGCTGCGGCGACCATCTGGGCTTCGAGGACATCTGCAGCACGCTGGGCTGCCCGGTGCTCGGACTGCCGCCACTTGCGGAATGGACAGCGCTCACCTCAAGCGAAGCGGTGCCGGGCTGGCACGATTCCGGCATCGGCCGCGTGCTCGCGACTTACAGCATCATGCCGCCGGCGGACGGGGCGGCCCTGCGTGCCGTCCAGGCAGATGCCGCACGCGCCACGCATTTTTACTGGAGCAATGCCGATCAGTTCCATGCGCTGCGTGCGGTACTGCCAGCGAAGGCACAGCATGCCTGCGGCGCCGGCAAGACGCGCAGCGCGCTGCACGCCGTTGGGGTGGATGCGCAACCCTTTCCGAACCAGCACGAGTGGCAGCGATGGCTGCAATGAGCCTGCGACGCAACCGCGACAATCGCCACATCCGCGAACTGACGCGCGAGGTGCGCCTGCATGTCGAACAGTTCATCCAGCCGCTGTTCGCGGTGGAAGGCCTGCGCGAACGCGAAGCGGTGCCGGGTCTCGTTGATGTGTATCGCGACACGTCCGAGACCCTGCTGCAGCAGATCGAGGCTGATCTCGCGCAGGGCATCAGCAAGTTCCTGCTGTTCGGCGTACCGGCCCGCAAACAGGACCGCGATTTTTCCCACGCCGCAACCAGCGACATCATCGCCACCGTCCGCCGCCGTTTCGGTAGCGACATCTGGCTGGCGGTCGATGTGTGCCTGTGCTCGCACACCACGCACGGCCATTGCGGCATCCTCAACGACAACCGCGATCACGTTCTCAACGACGCCTCGGTCAGCGCACTGGCAGACGCCGCGCTGCAGTTTGCACAGGCCGGTGCGGACTGCGTGGCACCGAGCGACATGCAGGACGGCCGGGTCGCCGCGATCCGCAGCGCACTCGATCAGGCCGGTCTCGAACGGCGGGCGATCATGAGTTATGCCGCGAAATTCGATTCCGCATTTTACGGACCGTTCCGGCTGGCGGCGGAATCGGCGCCGGGCCGCGATCTGCCGCTGCGGGATCGTGCCAGCTACCAGATCGATCCGGCCCGACCTGGCGACGCCCTGCTGTGTGCCGAGCGCGATGCGGCCGAGGGAGCCGACATCCTGATCGTGAAGCCCGGCCTGCCATACCTCGACGTGCTGGCCCTGCTCTCGGCGCGCATCCACAAGCCCTGGGCCGTATATCAGACCAGCGGTGAGCAGGCGGGCATCGATCTGCTGGCCGAACACGGACTCACCAATCCGGTGCGCGCGCAACTGGAGAGCTGGACAGCCTTCTCGCGCGCCGGTGCCAGCATGATCATCAGTTATGCCGCGCGGCGCGCCCGCCGGTATCTGGCCGCATGAACCGCTCAGCCGAGTTCTACGCCCGCGCCAGTGCCGTGACACCC
>JAUPLK010000228.1 GCA_030836925.1 Pseudomonadota bacterium | reverse complement strand
TCGCGCGTCCGGCCCGGTGGCACCTCCTGCACGGCGATCACGCTCGATCCATGCACTTCGTAATGGGCACGCAGTTGTGCAAGACAGCCTGTCTCGGCACGAATCAGGTCATCGGGCAGGTGGACATAGAAGGGCTCATCGCCAACCGCCGGCCGGGCGCAGAGCACCGCGTGCCCCAGCCCGAGCGGCTCGCCCTGGCGGATATAGACGCAGGACACACCGGCCGGCAGGATCGCCCTGACGAGGTCGAGCAGATCCTGTTTACCCGCAACAGCCAGCGCACGCTCAAGCTCCGGATCGCGATCGAAATGATCTTCGATCGCCCGCTTGCTGCTGCCCGTGACAAACACCAGACGGGTTACACCTGCCTCCAGCGCCTCCTCGACCGCATACTGGACCAGCGGTTTGTCGACGATGGGCATCATCTCCTTGGGCATGGCCTTGGTTGCGGGCAGGAAGCGCGTGCCCCGGCCAGCAACGGGGAAGACGGCAGTGCGGACTGGTCCCTTCATGTGGAATCTCCGGACTTCTTGTTATTGCCTAAAGGCGGCAATCATAGCCAATACGGCCGCTGGCGTCCGGAACCAGGTCCGCGCGGGCGGCACATTCAGCCTGTGCCGCCCGCGGAACAGCCTATTGCTGATTGATGGTCTTGGCCGGCTGGCCAGTACGGATGTTTTCGCGATTCAACTTGAGCACCTGCGGACCGATCCCGGATACCTTCATGACGTCATCGGGTGAGGCAAAGCGGCCATTCTTCTCGCGATAATCGACGATGGCTTTCGCGCGGCTTTCGCCCACGCCATTCAGTTCGCGGGCGATGGTCGCCGCATCGGCCGTGTTGATATCAACCGGTCCCGCGATGACCAGCGCCGGAAGCAGGCCCAGAAAGCCCGAAAAAATGAACTTGCGCATGACTGACTCCTGAAAAATGTTGCCTGGAAATACCGCTGCCACGACGGACAGCTGCAACATTCTGGGCGCCCGATGGAATTTTTTTGAGCACGGTTTCCAGCGACTTGCACGGGAAATGCGCCTATACGGGCGAACCTTTGAACAACAGCCGGTCAGCAGCGCCGACCGTATCCCAGGCACGACAGCCCGGACATTGCCACTGCAGGACCGAGCTGTAATAACCGCAATCGGCACACTGGTAGTTGGTGCCGACGCGCGCAAGCTGATGCAGCGCCTTGCGCACCCGCTCTATGGCCTGGCGCCGGGAGTCGGCTGCCGCCGCCCCGGGGAACCCGGCACCCGCCAGGTCGCGCAGTATCGGCTGCTGCTCGATGAACCGGCCCAGACAATCGATGGCGGCCGGGTGACTGATCTGCGGGTCACGTATGACGGCCAGCGCAATGCCGCGCAGCCCTTCCGGTGTCGCTGTGACCTCCTGCAACAACGGCTCAAGCCCCGCCTGCGGGACTGTACGCAACAGGCGCGGCAGGATATCGCCGAGCATTGCAGGCACTGCCCGCGCGAGCTCGGCGTAGGCCGAGGCAGCAGCCACCGACTGGCCCTGGTCAGCCGCGAGATCACCACGAATGATCGTGCAGCGCACTTTGCCCGGCTCCACCGCCTCGGCCTGTTCCAGCAACCGGTACGCTTCTTTCCAGTCGCTTTTTTTCCGGGCCTCTTCAGCCAGCTCGCAGTAGTAGTGGGCAAGCTGGCCCGGTGTCACGGTGTCGGTCCCGATGCGCAGCAACTCGCCACAGAGATCGACCGCACGATCCCATTCGGCGGTGATCTCGCAGATGCGCAGCAGCCGCCTGAGCGCGGTGACACGATGCTCGCTTGTGCCCCGAAGCTGCAGGTACAGGTCTTCGGCACGATCGAGCAGGCCCGCACTGAAGAAATCTTCCGCGAGGGCAAAGCGCGCCCTCTCGCGCTGCTTCTGGTTGATTCCCGGCCGGTCGACCAGGTTCTGGTGCATCCGGATCGCGCGCTCGATTTCCCCGCGCCGGCGAAACAGGCCACCGACGGCGATCTGCGTCTCGAGACCTTCCTCGTTGAGATCCCCGCTGCTGGTGAACACCTCGACCGCCTGGTCGGGTTCCTCATTCAGCAGGTGCTTGAAGCCCTTGACGAAGTTGGCACGGGCGGACTCCCGCTGCTCCTCATCGTCTTCATCGAAATCGCCGTAACGGGCAAAGATGTAGCCCAGCGCGGCCGCCAGGAACAACAGTCCGGCAAACAGGAATGTGGATTCAGTCGGCATCCTTGACCGGCAAGCTGCGCAATGCCTGAACTTCCTGTTCTGCGAGGCGCAACGAACGCTGCAGCGCGCGCCGCTGACTCAGCAGACGCAGCATGCCGACACCGGCGCAGCAGAGTCCGAAGACCCAGCCCACGGCCAGTGTCACCATGAGTGCAACGGATTTTTCGACTTCAATCGCCTGAAATGCAAAGTCCAGGCCGATACGGCCGGGGTTCAGGGCACCGAATACGGCAGCAAGACCGACAAACACGAGCAGCAGAACCGAATACAGCAAACTGCGGAGCATCGACGGCCTCCAGCAAACCAATAAAGCCGTCCGTCAGCGCATCCAGCCCATGCTGACGGCGAAACCCCGGTCGTCAGACCCGATCATCAGACCCGGGCATGCGGCGTCAGTCCTTGATGGGCAGATGCCGGTTCTCGTTGACCCGGTCGCGCAGATCCTTGCCCGGCTTGAAGTGCGGCACATGCTTGCCGGCCAGGGCGACCGCATCTCCCGTCTTCGGGTTGCGGCCCATGCGCGGCGGACGGAAGTGCAGCGAAAGACTGCCGAAGCCCCGGATCTCGATTCGCTGGCCACCGGCCAGCGAATCGCTCATCAGGTCAAGCAGGTGCTTGACGGCCAACTCCACGTCCTTGGCCGGCAGATGCTTCTGCTTTCTGGCCAGGACTTCGATCAACTCTGACTTGGTCATCGCTGCGTCCCCTTGCGCATAACCGGCTCGCCCCTGCTCCAGCAAGCCGGATCAGGAATCGCCAGAGTTGGAAATCTGCTCCTTGAGCAGCTCGCCAAGCGTGGTTCCGGTGCTGCCGCCGCTCTCCGAGCGGTAGCTGTCCATCGCCTGCTGCTCCTCGTGGGCATCCTTTGCCTTGATCGACAGCGACACGATGCGGTTTTTGCGGTCCAGGCCGGTGAACTTGGCCTCGACCTCGTCGCCAACCTTGAGAACCGTACGGGCATCTTCGACGCGATCCCGTGACAGCTCGCTGGCTCGCAACTGGCCCTTGATCCCGCCCTCGAGATCGACCACGGCACCGCGGGCATCAACCTCGGAGACGACACCCTTCATGATGGTGCCCTTGGGGAAATCCGCCAGGAACTTGGAGAACGGATCGAGATCGAGCTGCTTGATGCCGAGTGAAATGCGTTCGCGTTCCGGATCGATCGCCAGAACCACGGTATCGACGTCCTCACCCTTCTTGTAATTGCGCACAGCCTCCTCACCCGGGATGTCCCAGGAAATGTCGGACAGATGCACCAGGCCATCGATGCCGCCCGGCAGGCCGATGAAGATGCCGAAGTCGGTGATCGACTTGATCTTGCCGGACACCTTGTCGCCCTTGTTGAAACCGACGGCGAAATCCGACCAGGGATTGACCTTGCACTGCTTGATGCCCAGCGAGATGCGCCGGCGCTCCTCGTC
>JAUPLK010000227.1 GCA_030836925.1 Pseudomonadota bacterium | reverse complement strand
AATCCGAAGCTCACAGCCGTTCCCTATCAGGGCACCTGGCACCGGATCTCGCCGTGGCTGCCGTTCATGCTGATGGGCCAGACGCCCGGCCACTGCATGTACACATCGACGATGGTCGGTTTCGACTCGGCCGACAAGCTGCCGAAGCACGTGCGCGAATACGCGGAAAAGAACTGCCCGCACATGCTGAGCGCGCCCACCGAGGACTACGGCCCGAGTCACTCCAGCCTCGAGCACTACGCGCGCGAGCAGACGCCGGCGCCGGCCAAGTAAATAAACCCGGCACCTTTTTCGGAGGAGGCAGGCATGGATCACAGGCAAGGCATCACTGCACTGATATTGCTGGGCATGGTCGCCGTCGGCGGCTGCAGCACGACACGGCCGGCCAGCGCACCCGTCGCCGACACGCGGCCCGTGGTTGACCCGCAGGTCGCCAAAGGCCGGCAGCAACTGGTGGATGCCCTCGATGCCGCCTGGATCCGCGTCGTGGCCAGCGGCAAGGACCGCGAAGTCTACAAGTCGATGCCGACTTCAAAGCCCGGTGCGGCCAGCAGCTACATGGTCACGCTGGCGGACTGCCTGCCCTCTCCCGAAGTGGCGCCATTTCCCGAGCAGCCGGTCGGCCTGCTGAAGGAGATACTCGAGCGTGGCGTGATCCGCCAGGTCGTGCAGAAGACCACCGATACGCCTGATGACACCTCGTACTATTTCTCGGCAGCCACCGATGCGCTGTTCGAGGCGGTACTGGTCGAACTGCGCAAGCACTACAAGGTCGACCTGAAGGTCGAGAATGTGGTGATGCCGCCGGGACCGCTGCCTTCGACCTCGCTGCTGGTCGACGGCCGTGCCGACATCATCAGCCAGCTCAATGCCACCGGTGGGGAGACGCAGGGCATGCGCCGGCGCAGCTCGCGGCGCTTCACCTGCACGATGAGCGCGATCAGCCAGTACCTGCATATCCCGGAAAACTCGCCGCTCGCCCGCGAGATCAACAGCGTCGATGACCTGCACGACCGCAGCGGGCTGCGCATCTGCGCCGGCCCGCTGGCCACGCAGACCGCTCGCGCATTTTTCCCGCAGCACAAGGTGTCGACCAAGTTCATGAAGGACCTGACTGGCTGCGTGGCCGATACGCAGGCCGGCAAGTTCGACCTGATCTTCAATCCGCTCTCCAGCCTGGAGATCGCCGACATCAAGGGCTTCAAGGCGGTCAACACCTGGATCGTGGCGGGCACACCGCTGTGGGTGGCACGCGAGGACATTGTCTGTCCTGCCGACGGCAACCCGCGTACCGAAGACCTCTGCTCGCGCATCGAGCCATTGTAGGAGCGGCTTCTGTGGGAGCGCCTTCAGGCGCGACTGTAGGAGCGGCTTCAGCCGCGATCATTGTCCCGAAGAATCGCGCCTGAAGGCGCTCCTACGGCCGCTCCTACGGGACCGGCACCAGCGGCACGGCGGGGATGCCCTGCAGCCGCGGCATCGGCCAGAAGTGCGGCAGCGCTTCGATGCGCCGGCACCAGGCCAGCACGTTGTGGAAGGGCCGTGTGTCCACGCCACCTTCCGGGGCCAGAAAAACATACGGATAACAGGCGATGTCCGCGATGGTGGCGTGCTCCAGCGCCAGCCATTTCCGCCCGGCCAGATGGTCATCCATGATGCGCAGCGTACGGTAGCCGAGCTTTACGCCCTGCATGTAGTCGAAAGGCCAGTTGAGAAGCTTCACCGCCCGCGGTATCGCCAGGCCGTTCTGGATTTCATTCGCCGAGACCGACAGCCAGCGCATCACGAGCGCCAGCGACAGCGGGTCGAGCGGTGCCCAGTCATGCTGTACAGGATCGCCATACTGCCCGGCCAGATACAGCATGATGGCGTGTGAATCGGTGAGCACGATGTCGCCATCAACCAGCACCGGCACCTGGCCGAAGCGATTGCGCGCCAGGAACTCGATGCCCAGCTGCTCGTTGCGCCGCAGATCCACCGGCCGGGTCTGGTAAGGCTGGCGCAACAGGCGCAGCAGCAGCTCCACCTTGTAGGAGTTGCCCGAGCCTTGCGAGGAATAGAGGGTGAGATTCATTTGCGCCGTGCCGCCGACAGTATAGCCAAACAACGAGCTGATCATCGGCCCGGGCATCCGCCTGACGACCAGCCATCGGAATCCCTGCGGGTTGAGTTATTGCCGGCCGGCGGGCACGCTACACGCCCCGTTTATCGAACCGGATAGCCCCATGCAGATCGACATCATCCTCGAGCCGGACCTGAGCCCGGCGCAGGTCGCAGAACTCGCCGTCGCCGCAGAGAACTACGGTTTTCGCACCCTGTGGCACTCCAACTACCACCAGAACCCCGATGCCTTCGTGGCCCTGGTGCCCGCGGCGCTGGCGACGAAGAAGATCCGCCTCGGTATCCTCGCGGTCAGTCCCTACGAGATGCATCCGCTGAAGATCGCCAATGCCACACAGACACTGAACGAGATCAGCAACGGTCGCACCATCGTCGCGATCGGCGGCGGCGGTTCGGTGATGGGCGCGATCGGCATGAAGCTCGACCCGAAGGCCAACCGCATGCTGCAGAGCGTGCGCGAGGCAGTGGATATCGTCAGCTCGGTGACCTCCGGCAAGCTGGTGATGAACTATCCCGGCGAAGTGTTCAAGCTCAGCCGCCCGCTCAAGAACGGCTGGGCCAAGGCCGCCCGGCCCGGCATCTTCACCTGCGCCACCGGCCCGAAGATGCTGCAACTGGCCGGCGAGATCGCCGATGGCACGCAGATGAGCGACGTCACGCCGGAGAAGATCGATCACCACATGGAGGCACTGCGCGCCGGCCTCGCCGCCCGCAAGACGCCAGCCGCTGACTTCCGCATCGGCAATTTCTGGGCCTGGCATATCAAGGCCGACCGCGACAAGTCCATGTACGAGGCGCGTCGCGAGCTGGTGTTCCGCGGTGAATTGCTGCCGCCCAAGTACGACATGCTGCCCTACGTCACACCCGAGGAACGGCAACTGGTCATCGACAAGTGGCAGAACTTTGCCAAGGCCTTCTGGACCCGCAGCGGCAAGATCGAGGACGTGCCCGAGTCGATCGTCACCCGGCTGATCGCGGCCTGCTCCTCGGCCGGCGACCTCGGCGATATCGACCTGCAGATCGAGCGTTTCCGCGTCTTCGAGAAGGCCGGTCTCACCGAACTCTCGATCCGCCTGTTCGACGAACCGATGGCCGGCCTCAAGATCGTTGCCGAGCACGTGCTGCCGAAGTTCGAGCGCGCGTAGCCGCAACGGGATGCGCATCCACTGCATTTTCGAACCTGACAGCCCGGAGCGCCTCTGCACTCTGGGGCTGTCGGCCGAACGCAGCGGTTTCGACTCGGTATGGCTGCCGAACATGTTGTCGGCACGCGATCCGTTCCTGGCCCTGGCAAAACTCGCCTGCGCCTCGCAGACCATCCGCATGGGGCCGGTCGCCATCAGTCCTTTCGAACTGCACCCGCTCAAGATCGCCAATTCACTGCTGACGCTGAACGAACTCAGTGGCGGGCGGGCCAGCCTGGTGGTCGGCGGTGGCGGCGGCACGATGATCGGCATGGGGCTCAAGCCCGACCGGCGTGCCACCCATCCGCACATGCTCGGTGGTGTCGCGGAATGCCTC
>JAUPLK010000039.1 GCA_030836925.1 Pseudomonadota bacterium | reverse complement strand
GACCTCATCCACGCTACCCTGCCCACTCACGGTACGCAGCAGTCCCGCGGCCCGGTAATGTTCGACCAGCGGCTCAGTCTGGGCACGGTAGACCTTGAGGCGGTTGCCGATGGTCTCTTCGTTGTCGTCAGCGCGCTGTACGAGCTCGCCACCAGCCTTCAGGCAGGCATCCAGATCCGCCTTGGGCGAGAAGTGGATATTCAGCAGCTTGCCGGTGACCGAACAGGTACGCCGGCCGGTAAGCCGCTTCATCAGGATGTCGAAGTCCACGTCGATGAGCACCGCCGCATCCAGCGGGCGGCCGATGCCGGCGAGCACGCCTTCCAGCGCGGTGGCCTGGGCGAGATTGCGCGGATAGCCATCGAGCACGAAACCAGCCGCCGCATCGTCCTGCTGCAGCCTCTCGCGAATGATGCCAAGCACGATGTCATCGGAGACCAGTTCGCCGGCATCCATTGCAGCCTTGGCCCTGCGGCCGAGGTCCGTGCCGGCGGCCACTGCCTCACGCAACAGATCGCCGGTGGAAACCTGCGGAATATGCTGTTCGGCCATGAGTCGCTGGGCCTGGGTGCCCTTGCCGGACCCCGGTGCGCCAAGAAAGACAATGCGCAATTGAAGCCACTCCTGAGCGTTGAGAGACCGCGTAAACTACAGGGACTGGCTTCAATTCGTCAAACCAGCCCAGGAGAGCCCAGATGCCGAAGATGCCGAAGCGGAATGCTTTCTATGCCCAGTCCGGCGGCGTAACCGCCGTCATCAATGCCTCGGCATGCGGCGTGATCGAAACCGCGCGCAGGCACCGCGACCGGATCGGCAAGCTCTACGCGGGACGCAACGGCATACTCGGGGCGCTGGACGAAGACCTGATCGACACCAGCAAGGAAAGTGCACGGACCATCGCCGGCCTGCGTCACACGCCGGGCGGCGCATTTGGCTCGGCTCGCTACAAGCTGAAGGGACTCGACGAAAACCGTGCCGAATACACGCGCCTGATCGACGTATTTCGCGCCCACGACATCGGCTATTTTTTCTACAACGGTGGCGGCGATTCAGCGGACACCTGTCTCAAGGTATCGCAACTTGGCGAGCGTCTGGGCTATCCGATCGTCGCCATCCACGTGCCCAAGACGGTGGACAACGACCTGCCCATCACCGATACCTGCCCCGGCTTCGGCTCGGTGGCCAAGTACATCGCCACCTCCACGCGCGAGGCCGCCCTCGACGTGCGGTCCATGTCGCGCACATCCACCAAGGTATTCATCCTCGAGGTAATGGGCCGTCACGCGGGCTGGATCGCTGCTGCCGCCGGCCTTGCGGGCGAGAAAGCCGGTGAGGCACCACACATCATCCTGTTCCCCGAAGTGCCCTTCCATCAGGACGCCTTCCTGAAACGGGTCAGCGAGTGCGTACGCAAATACGACTATTGCGTCGTGGTCGTCAGCGAAGGCGCACGCTATGCGGATGGCCGCTTCCTTGCGGATGCCGGCACCAGCGATGCCTTTGGCCACAAGCAGCTCGGTGGCGTGGCACCAGTGCTGGCCACCATGGTCAGGGACCAGTTGAAGCTGAAGTACCACTATGCCATCGCCGACTACCTGCAGCGCTCGGCCCGCCACATCGCCTCGGGGGTAGACGTGGAACAGGCCTATGCAGTCGGCAAGGCGGCCGTCGAACTGGCCCTGCGCGGCCAGAACTCGGTGATGCCGGCCATCATCCGCAAGTCCGACCGGCCCTACCGGTGGAGCATCGGCACCGCCCCGCTCGATCAGGTCGCCAATCACGAGAAAATGATGCCCCGCTCCTACATCAGCAGGGATGGTTTCGGGATCACGCCGGCAGCCCGCCGCTATCTGGCGCCACTGATCCAGGGCGAGGACTACCCACCCTACCGGGATGGCCTGCCCGCCTATGTCACGCTGAAAGGCGTCGCCGTGAAGAAGAAGCTGCCGAGGCGGCGCTGAACACGACAGCCGGGGGGATCCCGGTGGCGTCTGGCGCTGCCGCTCTTTAGTGCTATGATTGCGCGCCTTTTTTCCGGCCCGCTCACGGCCTTCGGCCAGGCGGGTTCTCCTGCGTAAAGCAGGGTCCGGGGGGCATCTGCGTCAGGCAAAAAAACCGCCTGACTCCAAATTGAGACGTCTTGGAGGACTCGACCATGTCAACCGACCTGGCCATTTCACTGGCCATTGGCGCTTCCCTGCTGGCCCTGATCTACGGTGCCCTGATGGCACGCTGGATCATCGCCCAGTCACCCGGCAATGCCCGCATGCAGGAGATCGCAGCAGCCATCCAGGCCGGTGCGCAGGCTTACCTCAACCGGCAATACATCACGATCGCAGTCGTCGGCGTGGTACTGGCCATCATCCTCGCGCTGGTGCTTGGTGCCGCCACTGCCGGTGGCTTTGTGGTCGGCGCAGTGCTGTCGGGTGCTGCGGGCTTCATCGGCATGAACGTCTCGGTGCGCGCCAACGTGCGTACCGCGCACGCGGCTGGCAACGGCCTGAATGAGGCACTGCAGATCGCCTTTCGGGGCGGCGCGATCACGGGCATGCTCGTGGTTGGACTGGGACTGCTGGGCGTCGCCGGTTACTTCGGCGTTATGCGTGGCTTCATCGGTGACGATGCAGCGCTGCACTCGCTGATCGGTCTGGCCTTTGGTGGCTCGCTGATCTCGATCTTCGCGCGCCTCGGCGGCGGCATTTTCACCAAGGGCGCCGACGTCGGCGCTGACCTGGTCGGCAAGGTCGAAGCCGGCATCCCGGAAGACGACCCCCGCAATCCGGCCGTCATCGCCGACAACGTCGGTGACAACGTTGGTGACTGCGCAGGCATGGCCGCCGATCTTTTCGAAACCTACGCTGTCACCGTGGTCGCAACGATGGTGCTGGGTGGGCTGCTGTTCAAGGGCGCTGATGGCGGCCTCGACCTCAGCTACATCCTCTACCCGCTGGTACTCGGTGCGGTATCGATCGTGGCCTCCATCGTCGGTACCTTCTTCGTCACTGCACGCGAAGGCGGCAAGATCATGAACGCGCTCTATCGCGGCGTGGCCATCTCGGGCTTGCTGGCACTGGCCGCTTTCTGGCCAGTAAGCCAGGCAATGATGGGCGCATCCGCCAATGGTCTGTTTGGCTGTGCGGTCATCGGCCTGCTGCTGACCGCAGCGCTGATCTGGATCACCGAGTACTACACGGCCACCGAGTACGGCCCGGTGCGTTACGTCGCCGCCGCATCGCAGACCGGTCATGGCACCAACGTGATCGCCGGTCTGGCCGTTTCCATGAAGTCAACCGCACTGCCGGTACTGGCCGTCTGTATCGCCATCTGGGCAGCCTTCCAGATGGAAGGCCTGTACGGCATCGCCATCGCGGCAACCGCCATGCTGTCGATGACCGGCATGATCGTGGCCCTCGACGCTTACGGTCCGATCACGGACAACGGCGGTGGCATCGCCGAGATGGCCGGCCTGCCGAAGAACGTGCGCACGATTACCGACGCACTCGACGCCGTCGGCAACACCACCAAGGCAGTCACCAAGGGCTACGCCATCGGTTCAGCTGGCCTGGCGGCACTCGTGCTGTTTGCCGACTACACGCACAACCTCGAAGCTGCCGGCAAGCTGGAAGTCTTCAGCCTGTCCGACCCGGCCGTCATCATCGGCCTGTTCATCGGCGGCCTGGTGCCCTACCTGTTCGGCGCCATGGCGATGGAAGCGGTCGGCCGCGCGGCCGGTTCGGTGGTGATCGAGGTGCGCCGCCAGTTCAAGGAAATCAAGGGCATCATGGAAGGCACCGGCAAACCCGACTACACCCGGGCAGTCGACCTCCTGACCCGCGCCGCGATCAAGGAAATGATCGTCCCGTCGCTGCTGCCGATCCTCGTTCCGGTGGTGGTGGGCTTCGGCATGAACCTGCTGATGGGTCCGGGTGCCGGCATCCGCGCGCTGGGTGGCCTGCTGATCGGCACCATCGTCACCGGCCTGTTCGTTGCCATCTCCATGTGCACCGGCGGTGGTGCCTGGGACAACGCCAAGAAGTACATCGAGGAAGGCAACTTCGGCGGCAAGGGCTCCGAGACACACAAGGCCGCCGTCACCGGCGACACCGTCGGCGACCCCTACAAGGACACCGCCGGCCCGGCCATCAACCCGTTGATCAAGATCATCAACATCGTGGCCCTGCTGCTGGTCCCGCTGCTCTAGCCACGAGCCTGGCCCGCCAAGAGAAAACCCCGCTTCATGCGGGGTTTTTTTTGCAACCGGACACCCGCCCTTCTGCACAGCTGAAGATCGCGGGTAGTGCCCCCGTTTCGGGATTACACTGCCGGACGTGAAGATACTGGCAATCATATTGCTGATCGTGGCGACGGTTGTTGCCGGCATGGAGATCTACACACGGCTGCCGGTTGTGATGCCCCAGCGGACCGCAGCGCCCGAGCTGCCGGCAGACGCGCGCATCATCGTGATCGTTGCCCATGGCAGCGTGGACGGCGATAACCCGCTGTTTCCGGAGATCGTCACGCGGATCAGGGACCAGTTCGCGGCAAGCGGCCGGAAGGATGTCGCGGTGCATTTTTTGCACTGGGCACCGTGGTCCGATCAGCGCCTGCGTGCAGTTGCGACCGCTGAGCAGCTCGGCATCCGACTCGGCCAGCACCTGGCGCGACACGCGCCCCTTGAAGAGCTGCAGATTGTCACCCACAGTTCCGGTGCCTATGTGGCTGATGCCCTGTGCGACAGTTATCGGCGCAACATCCCTGCAGAGGCGCGCCCGGCGCGGGTGAAGATGGTCTTTCTGGATCCATTCCAGCTGCACGGCTTCGTCGACTGGCGGCATGGCGCCCGCAATCACGGCCACTGTGCCGACTTTGCCGTTGCCATCATCAATACGGATGACGTCGCACCGGCCACCAATGC
This sequence comes from Pseudomonadota bacterium, assembly GCA_030836925.1. GTDB lineage: Bacteria > Pseudomonadota > Gammaproteobacteria > Steroidobacterales > SHZI01. The sequence continues at coordinate 4,407 of JAUPLK010000039.1, read as the reverse complement.
GCCGCTCGCCAACGCCTGGAATATCGATGTCACCGCACAGCCCGGCCGTGCGACATTCCCGCGCAACGGTCACTACTGGCCATTGCAGTATTACCTTGACGTGCTGCCGGGACTTGCCAGCGAACCGCTTGAAGACTCGCACCAGCGATATCCGCGTGGCGTACTCGTGCAGCCCCCGGCGGCCATGCCGGCCACCGGCTTCAGTGGACTGTCATCTCGCCGCCCGCCTCACCCAGGCGGTGTGGCGGATCGACGAAATTCCCCTGGATGAAGTCCACGCCGATGGTGCGCAAGGCCTCGAAATCGCCCTGCGCCTCCACCTGTTCGGCAACCACCCGAAAACCAAGAATGCGCGACATGCCCGTGATCGCGCTCACCAACTGATGATTCAGGCCTTCCGGCTTGAGATCATGCGTGTAGCTGCCATCGATTTTCAGGTAGTCGATCGACAGGTCGCGCAAGGTGGTGAATGAACCGAGACCGCTGCCGAAATCGTCCAGGCCAAACTGGCAGCCCATTCCATGCAGCACACCGATGAAGCGCCGCGCCTGATCGACGCGATCCATCACGGCAGTCTCGCTGATCTCGAAGCAGATCCGGCCCGGTGCGATCTGGCTGTGATCCAGGCAATCAATCACGAACTCGAGGAAGCCCTCATCGGCGAGCGACTGACCGGAAAGATTGATGCTGCAGCTCCGGTCATCGGGCAGACGGATGGCACCGTGGGCCAGTGCTGCCAGCGTTGCCTGCACGACCCAGCGATCAATGCCTGACATCAGCTGATAGCGTTCGGCCGCCGGGATGAACTGACGTGGCAGAATCAGCTTGCCTTCTTCATCGGTCATGCGCAGCAGAACCTCGATCGCCGGACCGCCGCCGACGCGACCGGTGGTCGCGAGCACCGGCTGGGTATGGATCTCGAAGCGGTTCTCGCGCAATGCCGCCTGCAGCTGCTGCAACCAGTGGATATCGCCACGCTGCCGGGCCGAGACCTCATCACGCGATGAGTACACGTGCACCTGCCCACGGCCCTGTTGTTTGGCAACATAGCAGGCCGAGTCCGCCGCGCTGAGCAGATCCTTCAGCGAACCGGTTTCGCGGGCAACCTCGACCAGGCCGATACTGATGCCGACGGTAAATATCCGGTCCTGCCAGACAAAGCGATAGTCACGGACGGCATTGCACACGTCATCGGCGATCTGGCGTGCCTTGTCGAGCGGACAGCGCAGCAGCAGCATGCCGAACTCATCGCCGCCGAGTCGGGCCACGAGATCGGAGTCACGAACCTTGTCGCGAATCAGCTTGGCGATCTCGCGGAGCATGTTGTCGCCGGCCAGATGACCGCAGGTATCGTTGACCGCCTTGAAGCGGTCAAGATCCATGTAGCAGAGCACCGAGTGCGTGGCATCCTCGCGCCCCGACTCGATCGCCTCCAGAACGCGCCGCTCGAATTCACTGCGGTTGGCCAGACCGGTGAGCGCATCGTGGGCTGCCTGATAGGAAATTCGACGGGTCAGGCCACGCATTTCCGTCACGTCGTGCATGATCACCACCGCCCCGGCGACGGTGTCGCCGGGACCGATGATCGGTGAAGCCGTCAACTCCACGGACAATTCGCGGCCATCATCAACGGCGAGCATCAGGGCGCGGCGGCCCAGACTGACCTGGCGGCGCTCGGCAAGACAGCGCGAGACCGGATCGCCGAGGTCCTTCCGGTCCGACTCATCGACCAGCTTCAGCAAGTCGGTCATGCGCTTGCCGACGGCAAGCTCGCGACTGGTGCCGATCAGTTTTTCGGCCGCGCCGTTCAGATAATCGATCAGGCCCTGCGTGTCGGTGGTGATCACCCCCTCGCCGATCGACTCCAGGGTGATCTGCGCCTGCTGCTTGCCGCGACCCAGATTGGCCTCGATGCTCTTCCGGTAGCTGACATCGCGCGCGATGGTCAGGATCGCCTTCTGGCCGCGATAGTCGATCATCGACCCGGCAGCCTCGACCCACATGCCCCCCTCGTCGCCCGAGATGAGCTGGATCTCCAGGCGATCGGGAACTGCCTCACCGGCAAGACGGCCGGTCAGGTTTTTGCGGGTCAGGGCCCGATAGGCGGGCCGCACCAGGTCGGTTACCGGACGCCCGACCAGCTGCTCGGGCGTCAGGCCAATCAGGCCAGCGGCAACATTGTTGGCAAAGATCACGCGATCGCGGTGCACGAGGACCACCTCGGGCATGGTGTTGGCGAGGTCCTGAAACAGCGCCTCGCGCTGGCGCATCTGCCGGTCTTTGGCATTCAGGGTATCGAACAGGCGGTTGATGTTGTCGCCCAGCGCCGAAAAGCCCGCCGGGGCGGCAGCCGGATGCGTCACCCGTTTACCGAATGCAGATGCCTCGGCGGCATCGAGTATCTCCTGATTGAGAGCCTCGACACTGCGGGCATAGGCGCCGCGTGAACGCCAGAGGTGCAGGCAAGCGCCAGCCAGCCCGAAGCTGATCACGGCGAACGCCAGGACTAACCACGTCTCGGTCATCTGGACATCGCTATCGGGAAAGTCAGCCGGGCCCTGGCCTCCCCTGATCGATAATTGCGCCCGTTTCCCCTGTGTGGTGAAACCTGGCGCGAACCGGCCGCGCGGATTGAGTCAAAGCATAGCCGATGGGTCTACCACCAAGTCCCGGAGTTCACCATAATCCGGCTCTGGAACGACAATCACCGGTCAGCCGGTCCCGAACTTGTCTGCAACCGGCAAACTCCTTACCCTGAGCCGCCCCGCATGAACACCAATACCGAATTTGCCCGCACCCAGATGGTCAACCAGCAGGTGCGGACCTGGGACGTCCTTGATCCGGCCATCCTGGCCGTACTCGGTGCCGTTCCCCGCGAGCAATTTGTGCCGCCGCGCTACCGCGCCCTGGCCTTTGCCGACACCTGCATACCATTGCCGGGTGGCCAGAGCATGCTGACGCCCAAGCTGGAAGGCAGGCTCCTGCAGGCGCTGTCTCCTGCAGCGTCTGAACGGATGCTTGAGGTCGGCACAGGCAGCGGCTTCATGACTGCCTGCCTGGCGGCCCTGGGCGGCAGGGTGACCAGCCTCGAGATCCTTCCCGAACTGGCGGACACGGCCCGCACGAAGCTCGCCGCTTATCGCGGTGCAGAGGTGCAGACCATGGATGTCTTCGGGTTCGCGCCGGCGGAGCGCTTCGACGTGATAGCCCTGACGGGCTCTCTGCCAATCTATGATCGCCGTTTCGAGGACTGGCTTGCCGTGGGCGGCCGGCTGTTCGTGGTCAGCGGCAACGCGCCACGCATGGAAGCGCGCCTGGTGCGCCGACTCGCCGAGACGGAGTGGGCCACGGAAATCCTGCTGGAAACAGTGGTCCCGCCGCTCATGAATGCACCAGGACACCAGGCCTTTAATTTCTGAACAGTCGCTAACCGCTGTCAGAGCAACCATCAGGAATGCAGAAGATGAGAATTCTCCGCCGGCTCTTGCCCGTGATGCTGCTTCTGGCCCAGGCGGGCCACGCCGACACGCTGCTGCAGATCTACGAAAAGTCCCTGCAGAGCGATCCTCGCATACGGGAAGCGGAGGCCAACCGCCTGGCTGTCATGGAGGGCAAGCCGATCGCGCGTGGCGCCCTGTTGCCGCAGGCCAGTGGCCGCATGAACATTGCCAACAACGCAGCCAACGGCGACACCAGCACGTTTTTCGGTGGCCTGCAGTCCACGCGTGTCGTCGATTCACGCGACAACGATGCCCAGAACTGGGTGCTTGAACTGCGCCAGAGCGTGTTTCGCTGGGATCAGTGGGTCACGCTCTCGCAGGCGGACAAGAAGTCGGCCCAGGCGGATGCCGATTATCAGGCTGCCCAGCAGGACCTGATCGTGCGCGTCGCCTCCGCCTACTTCCTGGTACTGGCCGCCGAGGACACGCTCGCCTCTGAACAGGCTGCCAAGGAATCGATCAGCCGCCAGCTGGAACAGGCACAGAAGCGCTTTGAGGTTGGACTCATCGCCATTACCGATGTGCAGGAAGCCCAAGCGGCATATGACCAGGCGCTGGCCACCGAGATCCTTGCCAAGCGCAGCCTCGCCAATAACTGGGAAGCGTTGCGCACCATCATCGGCGAGATCCCACCCACTCTGGCGAAACCCGCCGAGGACATCCCGCTGGTCTCACCAGACCCGAATGACGTTGAAGCCTGGGTCAAGACCGCCCTTGAGCAGAACCGCAGCGTCATCTCCAGCCAGATCGGTTCCCAGATCGCCAGGGACGATGTCAGCCTCGCACGGACGGGTCACTACCCGACCGTGGATCTGGTGCTGACCCGGAACAACACCGACAACGAGGGTTTTTCGCGGGCCCCCTGCTTCCAGCCCGTTGACCCCGGTCCGTGCATCGGCGGCGAGCC
>JAUPLK010000226.1 GCA_030836925.1 Pseudomonadota bacterium | reverse complement strand
AAGTAGCGCACCAGGTCAACAGTCGCTTCGACAACGCCCGGATCGTTCCTGAGCTTGCTGTAGGAGTTCTGCAGGATCAGCAGCCAGCTTTCCTCGGGCTTCTGTCCGGCGGCGACCGCTCCGGCGACGGCTTCCTTCATGTAGTTGGAGGCTGTGCTGAAATCATTGTTGAAATAGCTGGCCTGACCCACCAGGCCGAGCATGATCGGGTCGCGCGTGCTGCTGCCTTCAAGCCAGCGATTGCCATACGCGATGACCTTGTCCAGGTCGCGTAGATCGGGCTGAAAGTAAAGCTGCGCAAGCAGTCTGAGCCGGTCGTTGACCTGTTCTGCGGGCAGCAGGCCGGACTCCAGGCCGCGTTCGTACAGCTGTGCGGCATCCTTGTACTTCGCCTGCTTGAGCGCGACAAAGCCCAGCAGTTCGTCAACCTGGAACTGCTCAAAGGGCGTCTTGCCTTCAATCGCTGCGGCTGTGCGCAGCTCGGCCTCGGCTTCCGGGTACTTGCCCTGGTTGGCCAGATCCAGACCGGCCTTCAGGGGCTTCATGACCTTCTTGCTGATCGTCGGCGGCTTTTCCGCTGCTTTTTCGGCTGCCTGTGACTGGGGCGCCACAATCAGTCCACCCAGCATGAGGCTCAGGCCTGCAATCGCCGCAACCAAGGTCGCGCGGGATCGGTTTCGCATGTTTCGGATCTCCCTGTCTGGCTGTCGGCAGCGACCGTTACTGCGCAAGATACTCCCTCAGCGGGTGAACAAGCGCTGAACCGGTCAATCGGACGGTCTATGGCGGGGTGATATCGCAGCTGGGCGGATGCCCGAGTCAGGCAGTACGACTATTCGAACTGCTCGTTGCCGATCAACCCCATCTTCTCGATGCTGTTGCGCTGTGCGCTGGCCAGCACCTGAACCACATAGTCGTATTTGACACGTGCATCCGGCCTGATGGCGACCTGCGGTTGCGGGAATTTCGCCGCCTCGGACTTGAAATAGCGTTCAAGCGTATCGAGGTTTGGTACCGGCGTGCCGTTCCACAGGATCGTGCCGTCGTAGTCGATAACTATCTCGATCAGTTCGGGCTGGACATCGGGTTCGGAGTTGTCGGGGCGCGGCATGTCGAGCTTGACGGCGTGCGTCATGATCGGCAGCGTCACGATGATCATGATCAGCAGCACGAGCATCACGTCGATCAACGGCGTGGTGTTCATCTCGATCATCGGGTCGTTCTCGCCGCCCGTACCTACCGACATGCCCATGGAAGATGACCCCTGCTGATCCTGTTGTCGCGATCAGTTGCGCGCGGAGCCGCGGTCGGGCTCCGAGATAAAGCCGATTTTCTGGATGCCGCCCTTTTGCAGGGCCAGGATCACGCGACCCACATGCTCATAGCGCCCGGCCCGGTCGCCGCGCACATGCACTTCAGGTTGCGGAACGGTGATCGCAGCACTGCGAATCAGGTCGGCCAGAACCTGATTGTCGGGGACGCGTGCTTCTTTCCAGTAGACATTGCCCTGGCGATCGATGGCCACCGTGATGTTTTCCGGTTTGGTCTGCGTCGCGATATTGGTCGCCTTGGGGAGGTCCAGGTTCACCGTCTTGGTGATGACCGGCACGGTGATCAGGAAGATGATGAGCAGCACCAGCATCACGTCGACGAGCGGCGTGGTGTTGATGGCAGACATCACCGGATGGTCATCACCATCACCGGTCGGGATATTCATTCCCATGCGCGTACTCTCCCTCTGCCCCTGTACCGGTCGGTATCGCGCTTACTTCTGACTGCTGCTCACCAGAGTGGCGTACAGGTCGTTGGTGAAGTAACGGAACTGGTCGAGGATGGCCTTGTTACGGCGCAACAGCAGGTTGTAGCCCAGCACTGCCGGCACGGCGACGGCCAGACCGATGGCGGTCATGATCAGTGCCTCACCGACCGGACCAGCCACCTTGTCGATGCTCGCCTGGCCGGCGACACCGATCGCGATCAGTGCGTGATAGATGCCCCACACCGTGCCGAACAGACCGACGAACGGCGCCGTGGAACCTACCGAGGCCAGGAAGGACAGACCGCCCTGCAGTTCGTTGTTCAGGCGATCGACGTTGCGCTGCAGGTTGCCGCTGACCCACTCGGTAAGCGGTACCTTGTCGGTGAGCTTGCCTTCGTGGTGGCTGCTGGCATTGAGGCCGCTTTCAACCAGCGTGCGATAGGCATTGTCGCTGCCGGTCAGCTTTTCCAGACCATCCTTCAGCGATGAACCGGTCCAGAAATCGCGGTTTGCCTGTCTGGCCTGCCGCAGCATCCGCGCCTGATCCCAGAGCTTGGTGAGGATCAGGAACCAGGAGTACAGCGACATGCCCACCAGGATGATGAGCGTGCCGCGGGCGATGAAGTCGCCTTGCCCCCAGAGGGCGGCCAGGCCGTAGGGGTTCTCGGCTTCGTTGGCTGGTATTGCATCGGCTGGTGCGGCGCCGGCATCAGGCGCTGCATCAAGGAGCAAATCATCGGTTGCGCCCGACAGATCTGCCGCGCCCGGATCAACCGCATCGCCCGGCATCACGTCCAGCGCCGGGTCTGCAGGCAGTGCGCCCGCGTCGGTTGCCGTGTTCTGTGCCAGCTGAATGTTCTCGCCTGCCATAGCTCGCCTACCTTGTGTTTAACTGTTTCTATCTGGATGGAACGCCAGGATTGAAGCGCCAACACCCGACGTGTCCGAACAAAAAATAATCAGCCTTCGATCCTGAAAGTCACCTTGACTGAGTGCCAGGCCGTGACTGGCTTGCCGTCTTCTGTGCCGGGCGTAAACCGCCAGGCACGCAGCGCATGCTTGAGCGCCGCTTCATCGAGCCGCGGAAAACCGCTGCTGGTCTGAACCTTGCCATCCTGAACCTTGCCGTCGGTGCCGACCAGTACTTGCAGGACGACCGAGCCTTCCTCGCCAAGCCGCCTTGAGGTGGGCGGATAATCCGGCTGGAAGCGCCGCTTGAACTTGGGGTCGATCTCCGGTGCCTTCTTCACGGTCTTTGGCGGCGGCGGCGGTGCGACCGGACGGGGCTTGTCACTGGCGACCAGCGCCGTGGTGGGACCCTTGGTCGCTGTCGGCAGATCGATGACGATGTCCGGAGGCGGCACATAAGGCGGTGGCGTCTCGACGGTCGGCGGCGGCGGTGGCGGCTCTTCGTCCTTGACGATCTCTTCGATGATCTCCGCCTTGATGAGCGGCGGCAGGCGATCGAGGATCACCGTGGACAGGCTCGTGTTGATGGCCACGACCAGCAGCACGTGGATTCCCACGATCACTGCGAGTATCGCCATCCGGCCCGTATTGCGGCCTGCGTTATGGCCTCTGTTGAAGGTGCTGTCCATGCGTCCGCATCAGGAGTCTGTGCAGTGTTTTACACCGGTTTTATCTGTCCGTTCCTTACCGACTCACAAGTACGGCTAACGAACCGGCTCCATCCGGACCAGAAAGCCCCCTCTGATCCGGACGGCAAATCTACCCGATATTTCCGCCGATTGCACACTGGCGTGCATACCGAACGGTCACATTCGAACGGACGGATTTCCCGATTTGCAAAAACCCTAGGTAGTTTCCACGGGCCGGTAGTCTCGGCATTTCTGTTGAGACATGTTATGCACTCCGGGGTTCCGGCGG
>JAUPLK010000038.1 GCA_030836925.1 Pseudomonadota bacterium | reverse complement strand
AGCGTCCACGGCCGCCAGCAGCGCAAGGTCATCAGCGTCAACGATGTCGTCGTCGCTGCCTACCGAGTAATTGATGATATCCACGCCATCCGCGACGGCATCTTCGATGGCCTGGGTCAGGTCGGCAGTACTGCAGGTGCCGCGCAACTCGCCCGGCTCCAGCCAGCAGGCCTTGTACACGGCCACATGCGCCCGCGGCGCCATGCCGCTGATCCTGTCGACGAATTCGCCGCCCAGCGTGGCGCTGACGGGATTGCCTGCAGCGACCGAGGCGATATGCGTGCCGTGGCCATCCGCATCTTTGGGAGAGATGAACTCGTTGTCGTCGAGCGTGTACTCAGCGAGGAATCCGTCGATGTAGTAACGCGCGCCGATCAGTTTGTTGTTGCAGTCGGTGGTCGCAAAGCCCTCGCCCGCCTGGCACTGGCCCTGCCAGCTGGCAGGTGTTGCAAAGATGACCTGATCCGGACGCGACTTGAAGCGTTTGCAGAGCCACAGGCCGAGCAGCGAATTTTCTGCCCAGGCCGAACGACAAACCCTTGGGCGCTTCGCCGGGATGGTGTCCTTGAAACTGATGTGGCCGGGCGCGATGCCGCTGTCGATCACGCCAATCACCACCCCCTCACCACGGAGACCGCGATCCTTCCAGAGGCCACCTTCCCTGGCGGTCAGCCCCAGGAAGCCGGGGCTGTCGTTGGTCTTGACCTGCTGCTTGCGGTCTTCCCAGACCTTGAGCACGCCCTTCTGCGCCCGGAGCTTGTGCGCCTGCGCCGGCGTCATGCGTGCAGAAAATCCGTTCAGCGCATAGCGGTAACTGTAGAGCTTGGCATCGCGTACACCGACCCTTGCCAGGGTTGCATCGTGCTGCGCGACGAGCCGTTCCGCATAACGCTCGACTGCCGGCGAGCGGGTCTCCAGGCGGGCGCGATGGCCCTTGCGGCGCTCCTTGCGCAGGCGGGGCTCGGCAACTGCAGGGGGCGCGGCCAGCTGCACGATGTACAGACGTTCTTCGCCATCCTGAGCAGCGGCGATAGCCTGCAGGCGCGTGGGGGCAGCAGGCCCTGGGCCAGCCGCCAGGGAGTGCACGAACAACACTGCCAAAGCAGCTATGCAGTATTTCAGACGGTTTTTCATGCTTGACCGGCCGGGATCTTGCTTTTCTGGTGCCCCGGCAGAGAGTTGGCACTTATTGTTAAGTGGTCAGCCTAACACAGCTTTGGTCACCTTCTTCTTTGTCCCGGTTTTCTTCTTTGTCCCGGTTTTCTTTCGGGCAGCGGGTTTCTGCACCGCTCCAGCCGCACCGGCACCCTCGGCGACCGGCTTTCTCGCGGCCTTTTTGGCCGCCTTCTTCACAACCTTCTTGGCCCAGCGGCGTTTGCGCACGGGTGCAGCGGCAAGCAGCTGTCGTGCCTCGTCAATCGTGATGGACTCCGGCTCGCGACCCTTGGGGATCCGGGCATTGCGCTCGGCATCGGCCAGGTACGGCCCCCAACGACCGTTCAATATGCGTATGCCGTCCACGCCAAAGTCCTTGACCAGCTTCTTGGCATCCGCTTCCTGCTTGGCGCGGATCACCTCGATGGCCTCTTCGAGCGTGACTGTCAGCGGATCGCCAGCCTGCAGGGACGCGTACTTCTTGACGACCTCGCCAGTCTCCTTGTCGACCGTTTCATACTGCACGTAGGGACCAAACATGCCGGTGTTCGCACTGACCGGTTCGCCGCCCGGCAGATTGCCGAGCTTCCTGGGCAGCTTGAACAGTTCGAGGGCTGCGGGCAGTTCGATGTTGAACATGCTCTGGCCGGGCTGCAGGCCCTTCCACTTCGGCTTCTCCTCATCGTCACGGGTACCGATCTGGATGAAGGCACCATAGCGGCCGAACCGTGCCGAGACCGGCCGGCCGGATACCGGATCCTTGCCAAGGTCACGGGCCTGCACGGCTTCATCACGAGTGACGGCCTTGTCCTTTTCCTTGAGCAGGACAGCGAAAGGCTGCCAGAACTCTTCCAGCACCGGCACCCACTCGCATTCACCGCGCGAGACCTGGTCGAGCTCGTCCTCCATGTGGGCAGTGAAGTCGTAGTCCACATAGCGGGTAAAGTGGCTGGTGAGGAAGCCGCTCACCACGCGTCCGCCGTCGGTGGGCTTGAGTGCGCGGCCCTTCAGTTCAGCGTACTTGCGATTCAGCAGCGTCGAGATGATCGAGGCATAAGTCGAAGGACGACCGATGCCGCGCTCCTCGAGTGCCTTGACGAGACTCGCCTCCGTAAAGCGCGGCGGCGGCTCGGTGAAGTGCTGCTCGGGACGCACGGCCTCGAGCGAGAGCAGATCGCCTTCGTTGACGGGCGGCAACTTCAGCTCGGCGTTGTCGTCACCGTCGTCATCGCGACCTTCGAGATACACGGCGATGAAGCCCGGGCTCACCAGCGTGGAACCCGAGGCGCGGAAGCGGCCAGCCTCGGCACGCTGCGCTGGCACCAGGTCGACGGCCAGCTGGTCGTAAACGGCCGGCTCCATCTGGGAGGCAATGGTGCGCTTCCAGATCAGGCTGTAGAGCTTGAACTGCTCGTCGCTGAGAAAACGCTGCAGCGATTCCGGCGTACGACGGATGCTGGTCGGGCGGATGCCTTCGTGTGCTTCCTGGGCGTTCTTGGCCGTGGTCTTGTAGACGTTCGGCTGGGCGGGCAGGCTGGCCTTGCCATAGCGCTCGACGATAAAGCCGCGAATATCCTCGATGGCTTCCTGCGCCAGGCCGACGGAGTCAGTGCGCATGTAGGTGATCAGGCCGACCGTACCCTCGTCGATGGCCACGCCTTCGTAAAGCTTCTGCGCAACCTGCATGGTATTGCGGGCACGGAACCCCAGTTTGCGTGACGCCTCCTGCTGCAGCGTCGAGGTCGTGAACGGCGGCGCCGGACGACGACGGCGCTGGCTGCGCTCGACGGCCTTGACGCGGAGCTTGCCACCAGCAGCAGCCTCAAGCGTGCTGCGAGCCTCGTCAGCCTGTGCCGCGTTCTGAAAGCTGAAAATCTCGGGCTTCTCGCGATTGAAACTGTCGATGACCTTGCGGCCGGCGTACTCGACCAGGCGTGCCGCAAACAACTGCGGGGCGGTGCCCGTCAGCGCATCGATGGACCAGTATTCCTGGCTGCGAAATGCCTCGATGGCTTCCTCGCGTTCCACCAGCATGCGCAGTGCCGGGCTCTGCACGCGGCCGGCTGACAGCTTCGGACTGATCTTCCGCCACAACAGCGGCGAGAGCTTGAAACCGAGCAGATGATCGAGCGCGCGCCGGGCACGGTAGGCATTGACCAGGTCCATGGAGACCTGGCGGGGCGCCTCGATGGCCTCGCGGACCGCACGCTCGGTGATCTCGTAGAACACCACCCGGTATACCGCGCGGTTCTTCAGCAGTCCGCGCTCGCCGAGCACCTCCTGCAGGTGCCAGGAAATCGCCTCTCCCTCCCGGTCAGGGTCGGTGGCCAGATACAGCGTATCGGCTTTCTTCAGCGCATTGGCGATGGCGGTGATGTGGCGATCCTTGTCCTCGGCCACCGCATACTTCATCTCGTAGCCGTGTTCCGGATCGACCGCACCGTCTTTTTCCAGCAGGTCGCGCACGTGGCCATAGGACGCGAACACCTTGAAGTCCTTGCCGAGGTACTTCTCGATGGTCTTTGCCTTTGCCGGCGACTCCACGACGACGATACTGGTCATGCGCTCCCAAACCCGGGCTGATGATCTGCAGAAAACGCGGACTCTACAGACGACGAAGCCGCGACACTAGCGCGGCTTTGATGTTGGAATACCGAAAAACGCTCAATGCATGACGTCCGCGCTCTCCTCGAAGACCAGATCTTCCATGCGCGAAAAGGCGGTCTCCTGCCCCGGCTGGGCAAACAGGACCATCAACACCACCCACTTCAGCTGTTCCTTGTCGACCGTGTCGGAACCCAGCGCCATCAGCCGGTCGATCACCACTTCGCGCTGTGCGGCCGAGAGTATCCCCACCTGCTCGAGATAGAGCAGATAACCACGGCAGTCGAGGTCCAGCCGGCGTATCTCCACTTCATTGTAGACACGAACCGAGCGTTCGCCGGGGATGCCTGCATAGGGTGCGCTGGTTTCGTTCAGGCCATCGAGCCAGTCCAGCGCGCTGTCCACTTCGGGTTCGCCGAAACCGGCGCGCAGGAGTTCGTCGCGCAGCACATCCTGATCTGCTGCTTCCGGTTCCTGCTCCGTGTAGGTCTCGAAGAGATACAGGAGAACGTCGAGAACGGTATCGCTCATTATTCGACGCTCCGGTTGACCCTCTGATAGCGGCCACCAGTCAGTGACCGCACCAATCCCTGCAATTCAAGTATCAGAAGCATGGAGGAAAGCTCCCCGATCGTCAATCCGCAACGCGATGCAAGCACATCGACAGCAACGGGATTGCAGCCCATGGCAACCAGCAGTTCTGCATGCGCCGCATCGGGTTGTGCTGCAGAAAGAGGGCTTCCGGCTGCAGCGGGAGGGCGATTTGCCGACTGCTGGCCCGGCGCATCGTCAGACCGCAGACCCGCGAGCAAGCCACCGAGTTCATCGACGATATCCGCTGCCGTCTCCACCAGGCGCGCCCCCTCGCGGATCAGCTGATGGCAGCCGCGTGCGACGGGATTATGTATCGACCCCGGGATGGCAAAGACCTCACGGCCCTGCTCCATCGCGTGCCGCGCGGTGATCAGCGCACCACTCCTGACGCTGGCCTCGACAACCAGCACGCCGACCGCGAGGCCGCTGATGATCCGGTTGCGGCGCGGAAAGTTGCTGCGTGAAACCGGGGTGCCCGGCGCAAATTCGGAGACGATTGCGCCATCGCTGGCGACGATCTGCCGGGCCAGTCCAGTATGCCGGCGCGGATAGACGGTGTCCGGACCCGTGCCACACACCGCTATGGTGCGCCCATCGGCTGCATGCAGGGCACCCAGGTGGGCAGCCGCATCGATGCCCTCAGCCAGACCGCTGGTGATGCAGAAGCCTGTGCCCGCCAGGTGCGCAGCAAAGCTGCGTGAGTTTTCTGCACCTTCGGCACTGGCATTGCGGCTGCCGACGATGGCGAGCTGCGGCAGGATCAATGCATCGAGGTTGCCGCAAACGAACAGCACCGGCGGAGGACGGGAAATCTCCCTGAGCAGGGACGGATAGTGCGGATCATCGATCTGCAGCAGATGATGACCCGGCGCCGACAGCCAGGACTCCAGCGCCTCGGTCATCCGGACTTCAGTGGTCAATATGCTCCTTGCGACCGATCAGGGACCGAGCCGCCAGCGAAGCCGCCACGCTCAGTCCGGGTTACGTACCTTGTCGAGTATGTGAATGGCATTGCTGGCCTTCATGACCAGACCATAACTGATGCGGTCATAGGCCTTGAACACCATTAAAACCCCGGCGTGCTCATCCGGCAATTGAACTTTGCGGTTGAATACGCCGGTTTTGACCGTGTCATTCACCTGCTCACCGGCCTGCCAGATGCCCAGCACATTGCCAGGCTCGATACCGTGGCGAGTACCACGGTTGATGATCACGACCTGATACTGGCCGATCTGGGTCACCCCATCAACAACGTGGATGATGCGCCCTTCGACCTGCTTGCCCGGTGCACGCGGCGTGAAAAGCATGGGCGGAGGTGTGGCGCGGGACGCCACCCGATCACCGATCACGACCTCCTGCGCTGATGCGTTGAGCTGCATCGTCAGCGGATCGCCGCTGCGGGTTACCTTGCCCTCGGCAACGAAAATGCCTTCGTAGCCAACCGTGTCGCCGTCATCCGGATCGATGAGCCTGTCACCCGGATGAACCAGGTTGTAGCTGCCATCCGGATCAATGGACTTGCCGCGGACGTAAACATCATTGCCGGTTGCCCCCACCAGATGATCATCACGCAGCGAAACCACATAGGGCATTTTCTCGAACTCTTCCTTCTCGAGCACCATGCTCTTGCTGAGGAATGCGCCAATCGCACTGTAGGGAAGGGTCTGGATGGCGGAATCGAGGGATTCCTCACGAACTCGTGGCGCGAGCTTTTCAGTGCCGGTCGCGGCACCGCGCTGCAGACGAAGCTGCGGCTTGCCATCGACATATACCAGTGTGAGCACATCGCCTGGATAAATAAGGTGCGGGTTCTCGACCTGCGGATTGACGTGCCAGATTTCCGGCCAGTACCAGGGATCCCGCAGGAACCTGGCGGAGATGTCCCAGAGGGTATCGCCGGATTTCACGACATAGGTGTCGGGATGCGCGGGGTTCAGCGCTGGACCTCCGCCCTGCTGTGCATTCAGGCCACTGGCAAAGCTGGCGATCACGACCAGCAATATGCCGGCCAGACGGCCACGAAAACCACGCTGCTGAACTGGCCCGGACTGGGAGATTTTCATGGGGACTCCATCCCTGCTGGAAGGCCTGCCGACGACGAATAGCACCACGGTATACTCATGGCGCTCGCGCGGCGGACCCGATGCGACAAACAACCCCGGGGAAACCCGACCCCGGCTGAACACTGCCAGATGTATCATAATTTTGAGCAAGTTACATAGCACTTGGCGCCAAACTGTGAAGGAAGCGGCATGGCGGTGCTGAAAATCCTCGAGTACCCTGACCCGCGTCTGCGGACAAGGGCGCAGCCGGTCACGGCCGTCACGGCCGAGCACCGCCTGCTGGCCGACAATATGTTCGAAACCATGTATGCGGCGCCGGGCATAGGCCTCGCCGCCACACAGGTCGACCGGCATATTCGGCTGCTGGTGCTGGACGTGTCTGAAAACCGTGACCAGCCGCGCTGCTTCATCAACCCGGAAATCCTGAGCCGTGATGGCAGCGATATCTGCGAAGAGGGCTGCCTGTCGGTACCGGGAGTGAATGAACCGGTGGAACGTGCCGCACGTATCCGCGTCCGGGCACTCGATCGTGACGGCAAGCCCTTCGAACTCGAGGCCGAGGGCCTGCTGGCTGTCTGCATACAGCACGAGATGGACCACCTGGAAGGCAAGTTGTTTATCGACTACCTCTCCGAACTCAAGCGCAGCCGGCTGAAAAAGCGCGCGGCCAAGGCCCGGCGCAAAGATGGCACGGACATTTCCGGCTCACTGCCTGAAACCGTGCGCTGAGCGAAAACCGGCGGCGCATCCCAGGCCTCACGCATCATGAAAGCAGCGCGGATCATCTTTGCCGGTTCACCGGCTTTTGCGGCACCGACGCTGCGGATGCTGTGTGCGCGGGGCCATCGCCCGGTCGCCGTACTGACCCAGCCCGACCGGCCGGCCGGGCGCGGCCGACAGCTCAGCTCGAGCCCGGTAAAGCAGCTGGCACTTGAGCTTGGCGTTCCCGTGCTGCAGCCGGCCACACTCAAAACCGAAGCGCCACAGGCGGAACTGCGCGCGCTCGCCCCCGATCTGCTCGTGGTGGTCGCCTATGGACTGCTGCTGCCGCCAGCGGTACTCGACATCCCGCCGCGTGGCTGCGTGAACGTACACGCGTCGATCCTGCCGCGCTGGCGCGGAGCCTCGCCGATCCAGGCCGCCATTCTTGCCGGTGACAGGGAAACCGGCGTCAGCATCATGGCGATGGAGGCTGGTCTCGATACGGGCGCGGTCTACCGCTGTGCACGACTGTCTATCGACGCGCAGGAGACCGCTGGCGAACTCGAACAGCGACTGGCCACGCTCGGTGCCGCCACCCTGTCCGGCGTACTCGATCAACTGCTGGCCGGCAGCCTGCAGGCCCAGCCGCAACCGACTGAAGGTGTGAGCTACGCCGGTCGCATCAGCAAGGCCGATGGCCGCATCGACTGGCGCCAGTCAGCGGCACAGATTGCCCGGCAGATCCGTGCCTACAATCCGTGGCCGGTGGCAGAAACCACGCTCGACGGGCAGCAGCTGCGCTGTTTTGCCGGCCGCGTTGGCAGCAGTAGCACGCCAACTGGCGACGCGCAGACCGCACCCGGCCGGATCCTCGCTGCCGGCAGCCACGGCCTCAGCGTGCAGACCGGCAATGGCATCCTTGAACTCGACATGGTGCAATTGCCCGGCAGGCAGAAACTCGCCGCCGCGGACCTCGCGCGCAACAGGACACTCACCGGCATGGTACTCGGCGGGTGAAAGGCCGCAGTCAATCCGATGCCGCCGGATCACTCAACCGGGCGATGGCAGCACGCGCGGTACTGGCGGTGATCGATGGGGGCGCAACTCTCGAAGCGGCACTGGCCGCAGAGCACACTGCCGGCCTGGATGATCGCGACCGCGCGCACATCCAGGCCCTCGCTTTTGGCGCGGTGCGCTGGCATCACCGCCATCAGGCGATCCTGGCGCAACTGCTCAACCGGCCCCTGCGCAACCGCGACCGGATTCTCGAAGCGCTGCTTTCAGTCGGCCTGTTCCAGCTCAATGACCCTGCACAGCCGGATTACGCCGCCGTGTCCGCCACCGTCGACGCCACGCGTCTGCTTGGACAGCCGCGCGCTGCCGGGCTCGTCAACGCCGCCCTGCGCCGCTATCAGCGCGAAGCGCCGTTGATTCTTGCACGCATCATGGAATCCGTGGAGGCCCGCTACGCACACCCCGCCTGGCTGATCAGCGTGCTGCAACAGGAATGGCCTGACTGCTGGGCGGAATTGCTCGATGCCAATCAGCAGCAGCCACCGCTCTGGCTGCGCGTCAACCGCATGCGCGGCAGCGTCAGCGACTATGCGCTACGACTGCAGGACGAACTGGGCATCGCCACGGCGACGCTGCCCGGAGCACCCCAGGCAATCAGGCTGGAAACCGCTGTGGCGACCGGCAAGCTGCCGGGCTTCGCGGCCGGGCTGGTGACCATACAGGACGCCGCCTCACAACTTGCGGCCAGCCTGCTCGATCCGCAGCCTGGCATGCGTGTGCTGGATGCCTGTGCAGCACCCGGCGGCAAGTCCACCCACCTGCTCGAGTACACCGGCGGCGAGATCGAACTGACGGCTCTGGATGTTTCGGCAGAGCGCCTGCATCTGGTGGAGGGCAATCTCGCACGGCTCGGACTGAAGGCGCAGCTGCTGGCCGGCGATGCGACCGCACCGGAAACCTGGTGGGATGGGCGACTCTTCGACCGCATTCTCGTCGATGCGCCCTGCTCGGCGACCGGCGTCATCCGCCGCCATCCCGACATCAAGTTTCTGCGTCGTGCCACCGATATGCCGGCGCTTGCTGTCCGCCAGACACAGATGCTCGAGAAGCTCTGGCCGCTGCTGCGGCCGGGCGGACAACTGCTGTACAGCACCTGTTCGCTGTTCCACGCCGAAAACAGTGCGGTGCTCAGCCGCTTTCTGGGCACACATCAGGATGTCCGGGAGTT
>JAUPLK010000037.1 GCA_030836925.1 Pseudomonadota bacterium | reverse complement strand
GGATCAGTTCGTTCAGGTAAAACGCAGCCATCAACGCCATGCCCTGCAGTGGTGGCTCCTGCGATGCAGTCTCGGCAGCACGCAGGGTCTGCAGGGAACCCCGGCCGCCCCAGGAGAGGCGCACGGCCTGAAAAGGCTGGAGCACGCTACGCCAGCGTGATGAAGGCCGGCGCGCACCGCGCGCAACAATACCCACGCGGCCATGGTCCCTGGCCAGCACTTCGATGATCTGGCTGGTCTCCTGATAAGGCCGGGCATGCAGGATGAAGGCCGGTTCGAACTCGCTGGTCGCAGCGCTCACGCTTCACTCTCAAAGCCGAACTGTTGCAGTGCCCGGGCACTGTCCGCCCAGTTGCTCTTCACCTTCACGTGCGTTTCCAGATAGAACTTGCCGCCAAAGATCGCCTCGAGCTCAAGCCGTGCGGCGGTGCCGACCTCCTTGATCGTGGCGCCACCCTTGCCGACCACGATACCCTTGTGCGAGTCCCGGTCCGCCCAGATCGCCACATCAGCGAGTACCACGCCAGGTTTCTGCTCGAGCATCAACACTTCGACGGCAAGTCCGTATGGGACCTCCTGACGAAGCGCGAGCAGCAGCTTTTCACGAACCATCTCGGCAATGCGGAATTCCATGCTGCGATTGGTGGTGGCATCCAGCGGGTAAAGCGGTGGCCCTGGCGGGAGCAGTGATGCCACCAGATCGGTGAGCCGGTCGAGATTATCGATGCGCGCAGCGGAAACCGGAATGACACCGATGAATTCGCCCTTGCCCACCACTTGCTCCAGATAGGGCAGCAAGGCGGACCGGGGCCGCACGGCGTCCATCTTGTTGACGACCAGCAACGCAGGAATTCCGGCATTACGCACATGTTCGAGCACGTAATCGTCGGCCGAGCGCCAGACACCGGCCTCGACCACGAACATCACCAGGTCGGCTCCGGCCATGGCGCTGTCGGCCGCCTTGTTCATGGCCTTGTTGAGCATGTTGCGCTGGCGGGTGTGCAACCCGGGCGTGTCGACGAACAGCAACTGGGCATCCGGACGGGTCAGCACGCCGAGAATCGCATGCCGCGTGGTCTGCGCCCGCGGCGTCACGATACTGATCTTGCGACCCACGAGCGCGTTGACCAGCGTCGACTTGCCGACATTCGGTCGCCCGACAACTGCAACAAACCCGGTCCGGAAATCCTCAGCCATACCTGTCAGCCTCGCGCAGCGCCTGCTCGGCCGCTTGCTGCTCGGCGATCCTGCGGCTCGAGCCCTTGCCGCGCACGGCGAGCCCGAAAGCATCGAGCCGGCAAACCACCTCGAACAGCTGGTCATGCGCCGAACCACTGACCTGCTCAACCGAGTAGACAGGCAGCGCCTGGCCCTGGGCCTGCAGGAATTCCTGCAGACGGGTCTTCGGATCACGCAGATCCTCGTCGATCGCCAGTTTGGCGAGATGCCCGGACAGCAGTCGCCGGATCAGCTCACGCGCCGGCGTCATGCCGCCATCCAGGAATACCGCACCGATCACTGCCTCCAGGGCATTTGCCAGTATCGAGCCACGCTGGTGACCACCCGACCGCGTTTCACCACTGCCCAGCTGGACATGCCGCCCCATGTCGACGCTGCGAGCGACTTCCTCCAGCGTCTCGCGTCGCACCAGCCGGGCACGCAGCCTGCTCAGCGTACCTTCATCGGCAGCCGGGTACCGGGCATACAGCAGCTCCGCAGCGACCATGCCGAGCACCGCATCGCCGAGAAACTCGAGCCGCTCGTTATGCAGCGCTGCCGCGCTCCGATGAGTGAGGGCAAGATCGAGCAGACGCGCATCCTGAAACGTGTAGCCGATTGTGCCTCTGGCCCAGTCGGCCACACCCTTCATCTGCTGATCTCGACGGAATTGTTGAATTTGGCCGTCAGGTACAGGTTGGCCAGATATGGCACCTGATCCTCGTAGTCGATCTCGACCAGAAAACCGTCCTCACTCTTGGTGATCACGAAATCCTGCTGCTTTGGATAATCGACGGCATCGATATTGAGCCGGTTGGCGATCTCGGTCTTCAACCTTGCCGGTGTGGGCCCGGCGCCATCGTACTCATCCTTGAGATCGTTCATCAGTTTCACGATCTTCATCTGCGTCAGATAGATCGGAACCAGTCGTATGGCGCCGTAGCCAATCATTGCAACCAGACTCGCGATCACGATAAAGCCGATGGCGGTCATCCCCTGCTGGCGCTGCCTCATGTCCATCCCCTTATGATTAGCCGAATACACAAGCCGTCACCTGATCGATTGTCCTATGCGCTGCCAGCGTGGCATGTGCGAAAAATCCCAGTTCATCCAGATGCGCACGGCACGGCCGGCGATGCTGCTGTCCGGAATCATCCCCACCCCTTCATAGCGGCTGTCACGGCTGTTGTCACGGTTATCGCCCATCATGAAGTAATGACCAGGCGGCACGATAAAGCTGCCTTCAAGGCTGCCCCTGCCCGGCATCCACAAGACCTGGTGATCTGCGGTACCAAGCATTTCGCGACCCAGCAGGGAACCCTCCTGGTCGCCCCCCTGGTAGGGACCGACAATACTGACCGGTACCGGCTCCCCGTTGATGAAGATCTGGCCATTCAGGTAGGTGACCGAATCTCCCGGGAGGCCAACCAGGCGCTTGATGTAATTGGTGGAAGGCTGGGACGGCAAACGGAAAACCACCACGTCGCCGCGCTGCGGTTCACCGAGTTGCAGGATCTTGCTGTTCAGGACAGGGAGCCGCAACCCGTAGGAGAACTTGTTGACGAAGATGAAATCCCCGATCAACAGGGTCGGCATCATCGAACTCGATGGAATCCGGAACGGTTCAAACAAAAAGGACCGGACCACCAGCACGACAAGCAGGACCGGAAAGAAGGAACGGGCGTATTCGACCAGCACCGACTCTTTCGCGGCAGGCGACCGGGCGAGCCGCCGGGGTCGGAACCAGACCGCATCCAGGACCCAGATGATGCCGGTCAGGCCCGTCGCGCATACCAGTAAAAATGCAAAATCCACGTCCACCGCCAGCCAGATGCAAAACAGCGCATAGCCTAACATGGCAGCTGCAGACACCTGCTGCCAGAACCCTGCGGAACAGGCCGATCAGTGGCGGGGATCTATCCGGGAATCAGCCGGCGCAGCGCCGACCGGTCCAGCCGGCCAAAACAGATCTCCTGGTCCCCGTGACACAGTACCGGTACCTTCAGACCATGCAGCTGCCGCCAGTCATCCCGGCAGTCCACGTCGAGTACAGTCACGCTGACCCGGGCACCGTACAGGCGTTCGAGTTCCTCCAGCATGAATTCACATAGATGGCAGCCGGCACGGCTGTAGACGGTCAATTCGATCAAGGCTCAGTTGCCGATTTCGCTGGCCAGTGGATCACCATCGGTTCTCTCCAGCGACCGGGCGATCATTTCCACCGTGCGCACCGGAACCTCGCCGACAGCGGTCACCAGCCAGGGGCCGGTCATCGCCGTGTAGGCATTGGCAGCACCGACATGTGATACCCCTTCACCCTGTCCGGTCGCAGTCGCACCACTTTCCACAAAGACCGAAACGCTCACGATGCCATCCGAGTAGACGAGGTGTTCCATCGGCGTATCGCCACCATCAACCTGCCACGAACGGGCAGTGTGCAAGCGGAACCCGGGGGGCAGCGATGTGGCGCGCCATGCCGGGTGAACCGCACGCACCCGGCCGGCAGATGCCGGAGAAGCAATGGCATCGGACTGACGCCAGCTGAACCCTTCCGTATTGACCGAAGGGTTCATGGCCGCCGCCGGAATATGCTCTGGCAGCGAAATTTCCGAGAACAGGAGCTGCTCGACGACGGAACCGTCTTCAGCAGAAATCTGCACCTTCAGTGGCATGGCAGTATCGCGGTCCAGCCACAACCGGTAACCGTAGCGGTACGGGTCCATCGGCTTGACCGTGATCATCCAGGTCGATCGACCGACCAGCCGGCCGCCACTGGCGATGGCGAACCGGTAATAGTCATCGTCAAAGCGGATATCGTCGGGAAACTGCTGTCGCAGAGGGCTTGTCCCGTTCGCGCTGCTGTCCCGCCTGCCCACGATTACCGTGCGCTGGTCCGGAAAGATGCAGGTGACTTCATCGCCGCGGCGAATGATCTCCCGGCCGACTTCGTCCATCGCGGTTATGCGCTCGGTCGTGGTCCCGGCATCGACACGATGCACCACATGCATGACAGAGGCTTCGTTGCCATGCATCTGCACCAGCGTGCCTTCGTAGTTGAGGTTTCCCAGGGCCTGTTCCATGCGGGCAAGCCAGTCTTGCGGTTTGTCATCGGCGCTGGCAGGAGTTGCAGTCAACCCAGCCAGCACGAGAGCGATACAGGCGAGGACCTGTTGTGCGCCGTCCTGGCTACGCATCATTTTGAGGGAAACCCGGAGCGCGTATAGGCGGCGGTTGCATAGCCCCGATCGTTCACGATGTGCGAATCCGCCACCTGTACCGAGAGCGTCCCGGTATATTCGCCGTGCAGGACCAGGTAGTCCGTCAGCCGCTGACGGGAGAGCAGCGTCTGCACTGGAAACTGTTGCAGGCCCTGGGGTTCGGCAGCGGCGGCAGCCGGCATGAACATGCCCGTCCTGCCCGCCTTCGCCGTCGCCTCTGGCGCCAGCGCGGGACTTTTGATCGTCGCCATCAGGAAAAGAGTGAGCAAGACTGTCGCCGCAGCAGCGAACGGCACGACATTGTCCTGCCAGCGCTGATCCCGATCCGTTGCCGCAGGCAGGCGATCGGCGCCGACTGCAGACTCCTGCCCGGCATCCAGCGCACGGCGCACCCGCTCGGCCAGCTGCCATGCATCCGGCGCAGGTGGACCACCACGCAAAGCCGCACCGATAAGTCCGTAGCGCCCCAGTTGCCCGTGCGCCGCCGGACTCCGCCCGAGTCGCGCCATCAGCAACTCAAGCTCGGCTTCCGGCAATTCATCATCAAGCCATGCGGACATCTGTTCGGCAACGATATCCGGCATGGGTTCAGGCACCTTGCTCATTTCAGTTCACCAGTGGCCGGATGCTGGCATCAATCGCCTCACGCGCGCGAAAGATCCTTGAACGGACCGTACCGACCGGACAATCCATGGCCTGTGCGATCTCTTCGTAACTCAAACCCTCGATCTCCCGCAGCACGATCGCGGTCCGGAGTTCCTCCGGCAGACTGCCCATCGCCCGCGAGATCGTCTGCCGCAACTGCTCCTGCATGACCAGCCCCTCGGGTGATTCCTCATCACGCAGACGGGCATCGTTTGCGTAGTAATCCGGATCCTGGCTGTCCAGTTCCTGTTCGGGTGGCCGTCGTTGAGCTGCGGCAAGATGGTTCTTCGCCGCGTTGATGGCAATCCGGTACAACCACGTATAGAAGGCGCTGTCGCCGCGGAATGAGGGCAATGCCCGATAGGCCTTGATAAAGGCCTCCTGCGACACATCAAGCGCATCGGTAGGGTCACGAACAAAACGCATCACAAGCTTGACGATCTTTTGTTGATACTTGCGAACCAGCAGATCAAACGCACCCCGGTCGCCGCCCTGGGCGCGCTTGACGAGAAGCTGGTCACCGTCGGTTACTGCCATGCCCGTTGGTCCTGTTACGGAATGCGGACGATGGTCAGTTCACCGGTCGTGTAGACCCTGATGGAAACTGAAAGTTCGCCACGCGTGATCCGTGTCCCGAATCCGCAATATAACGACACTACATACGCGATGCAGCGTCAGACTCATTCTAACGCAAGTCAGATGAATCAATTTCCCCGGATACACACGAGCAAACGACGCCAGGTTTCGGCGCTGAGCTGACAGCGAAACAGGATGATGGGCACGATGCGTCCATCGCAATCAGCCAGACGAAAACCTGCCGCCACACCGGGCAGGATCCACGATTGGCCTGTCAGGCGCAGCTCGGTGTCACCCTGCCCGTCTGTGCGGATCCGGCCTGCCACGTCGACCGTGATGGCGACCGCCGCATAACCGGCCCGCAACGCCCGCCAGCCCTGCAGGCCGGCGATGATCCCGAGCGGCAATGCACACACCCGCGGCAAGGCGCTGAGCCAGATCGCAAGAAAAGCCGCCAGCGTGACTGCAACGACAGCGGCCGTCAGGCAGCAGTGCCGATTAACCCGAAGTCCAAATGAGAAGCCGCTCGACCACATGGCGCAGACCGGGATCTTCGGTGCTCACGCGCCCGGCAAGCAAGTCGACAATGTCGGGATCCTGCCAGGAAAGGAGTCGCTCAAACGCGCGGCGCTCGGCACCTGCTGCGCGCGGAAAGTCCTCGTCGAGCCAGCGCAGCAGCAGGACGTCAAGTTCACGCATTCCGCGCCGGCACCGCCAGCGCAGCTGCCCCGGGTTCACAGCTGGCGTTCGACCAGCATGCGCTTGATCGAGGCGATCGCCTTCGCCGGATTGAGATCCTTGGGACAGGCGTTGGTGCAGTTCATGATCGTGTGGCAACGATACAATCGGAACGGATCTTCCAGATGATCAAGGCGCTCGCCGGTCGCCTCGTCGCGCGTATCAACCAGCCAGCGATGGGCTGCCAGCAATGCAGCCGGACCCAGGTAGCGATCGCTGTTCCACCAATAACTTGGGCAACTGGTGGAGCAGCAGGCGCACAGGATGCAGGCGGACGGGCCGTTGATCAGTTCCTGATCCTGCTTGGACTGCAGTCGCTCGCTGTCAGGTGGTGGCGGCGTCTGTACCTGCAACCACGGCTTGATCGAAGCGTACTGGGCGTAGAAGTTGGTCAGGTCCGGTACCAGGTCCTTGATGACCGGCATGTGCGGCAGCGGATAGATCTTCACATCGCCGCGAATGTCCTCGATCGCCTGCGTGCAGGCCAGCGTATTCAATCCGTCGATATTCATCGCGCACGAACCGCAAATGCCCTCGCGGCAGGAACGGCGGAAAGTCAGCGTGGAATCAACCTCGTTCTTGATCTTGATCAGCGCATCGAGAACCATCGGACCGCAACGACCGAGGTCCACTGCATAGGTATCGACACGCGGGTTCTTTCCGGTATCCGGGTCGTACCGGTACACCTGGAAGTTGCGCACACGTGTCGCGCCTTCGGCAGCCGGATGACTCTTGCCGGGTGAAACTCTGGAGTTGGCAGGCAGGGTGAACTCGGCCATGTTCAATACGTCCGCGCCTTCGGCGCGACTGTCTCCACTTCATTGGTTAGGGTCTGCAGTTTCACAGGGCGATAGTCGAACTTCACCCCGCCCTGCGCATCGATCCAGGCCAGCGTGTGCTTCATCCACCGCTGGTCGTCGCGGTCCGGGAAATCTTCGCGCGCATGCGCACCACGGCTTTCCTGGCGACTGACAGCGCCAGTGATGGTTACCATCGCCTGGCCGAGCAGGTTGTCGAGCTCAAGCGTCTCCATCAGGTCGGTGTTCCAGACGAGGCTGCGATCGCTGACACGCACGTCGGCAAAGGACCGGAAGCACTTGAGGAGCGCATCGACACCCTCCTGCAGCGACTGCCCCGTGCGGAACACGGCCGCGTGTGACTGCATGATGCGCTGCATTTCCAGGCGAATCTCTGCGGTACCACGCGCGCCATCGGCATTGCGCAGCCGGTCCAGCCGCGACACCGCAAGTTCAGAGGCATCGGCGCGCAAAGCGCGCTGACGGGCACCGGCCGTCACGGTTTCGGCGCAGCGCCGGGCGACCGCACGGCCGAAGACCACCAGGTCGAGCAGTGAATTCGAGCCCAGCCGGTTGGCACCGTGCACCGACACACAGGCGGCTTCGCCGATCGCCATCAGGCCCGGCACCGCCGTCTCCGGATTGCCGTCTTTCAGGGTCAGCACTTCGCCATGCACGTTGGTGGGCACGCCGCCCATGTTGTAGTGCACGGTCGGCAGTACCGGTATCGGTTCACGCGTCACGTCCACACCGGCGAAGATGCGCGCGGTCTCGGCAATGCCCGGCAGCCGTTCGTTGATGACTTCCGGGCCCAGATGTTCGAGATGCAGGTGGATATGATCCTTGTCCGGACCCACACCTCGCCCCTCGCGGATCTCGATGGTCATCGCCCGGCTGACCACATCGCGTGAGGCCAGGTCCTTGGCATTCGGCGCATAGCGCTCCATGAAACGGTCACCGGCCGAGTTGGTGAGATAACCGCCCTCGCCCCTTACCCCTTCAGTGATCAGACAACCGGCGCCATAGATGCCGGTGGGGTGAAACTGCACGAACTCCATGTCCTGCAGCGGCAGGCCGGCACGCAGCACCATCGCATTGCCGTCACCGGTGCAGGTATGCGCCGAGGTACAGGAAAAATACGCGCGGCCATAGCCACCGGTGGCAAGAATCGTGCGCTGCGCGCGAAAGCGATGCAGCTTGCCGGTCGCCATTTCCAGCGCGATGACACCACGGCACTCACCGTCTTCCATCATCAGGTCGAGCGCGAAGAATTCGATGAAGAAGGTCGCCTCGTGCTTCAGTGACTGCTGGTACAGGGCGTGCAGCATCGCATGGCCGGTGCGGTCGGCGGCGGCACAGGTGCGCTGCGCGGTGCCCTTGCCGAAGTGCGTGGTCATACCGCCGAACGGCCGCTGGTAAATGCGTCCGTCATCGGTACGCGAGAACGGCACGCCGTAATGCTCGAGTTCGATCACGGCTGCCGGGGCTTCCTTGCACATGTACTCGATGGCGTTCTGGTCACCGAGCCAGTCCGACCCCTTGACGGTGTCGTACATGTGCCAGCGCCAGTCGTCATCACCCATGTTGCCGAGCGCAGCACTGATGCCACCCTGCGCAGCGACGGTATGACTGCGGGTGGGAAACACCTTGCTGATACAGGCAGTGGACAGCCCGGCCTCGGCAAGTCCGACTGCAGCGCGCAGCCCGGCCCCACCGGCACCAACCACGACCACATCGTAGGTGTGGTCGACAAAGGAATAAGCCTGGCTCATGCGCCGGCCCTCGTGGCAATCAGAAATACGGAAAAAATGCCGGCTGCCGCCAGCGCAATGTGCGCGAGGCGCAGAAGCGCAAGGACCAGGACGCGCGAACCCGGCGTGTGGATATAGTCTTCGGCAACCACCTGCGTACCGAGCGCCGAGTGGTAAACCAGCGCAACGACCAGCAGCACCAGCAGAATGGCGTGCATTGGCGCCGCGGCCCAGGCACTCACCGTGTAGTAATCAAGACCAGGCAGGCCAAGCAGCGAAACCGCAAACCACAAGGTGAGTGGCGCAAGTGCCACGGCACTCAGGCGCTGTCCCCACCAGTGCCCGGTTCCCGAGTGGGCAGAACCGAGTCCCAATGCACTGCCCAGCGGTGACTTGAAGCTCATGCCGCACCTCCCGCCA
>JAUPLK010000225.1 GCA_030836925.1 Pseudomonadota bacterium | reverse complement strand
ATGGAAGGCAAGAAGCGCCTGTCGATCGCTGACCAGGGCATCGCCGAGCTGGGCAAGTATGTCGACTCGCTGATCACCATCCCCAACCAGAAGCTTCTGTCCGTGCTGGGTACGGACACCACGCTGCTGGATGCCTTCAAGGCTGCCAATGAGGTGCTGCAGGGAGCCGTGCAGGGCATCGCCGAGCTGATCACCCGGCCGGGCCTGATCAATGTCGACTTCGCCGACGTGCGTACCGTGATGTCCGAGATGGGCATGGCGATGATGGGTTCGGGTTCGGCCCGGGGTCCGGATCGTGCGCGCGAAGCGGCCGAGGCGGCGATCTCCAGCCCGCTGCTCGAGGACATCAACCTGTCCGGTGCGCGCGGCATCCTCGTCAATGTGACAGGTGGCGAGAACCTGTCCATCGGCGAGTTCAACCAGGTGGGCGAAGCGGTCAAGCACTGCGCATCGGAAGACGCCACGGTGGTGATCGGTACGGTCATCGATCCGGAGATGGGCGATTCGATCCGGGTCACGGTGGTGGCGACCGGTCTCGGTCAGCCGGCGGTGCGACGGCAGCCGGTCATCCACGTGGTCCAGCCGGTGGTTGCGCCGCGACAGCCAGAGGCGGGTGGCCGCAACGCCCGGGAACCGGTGCCGGCCCAGGGCGCTGTCTACGAGGGCTACGATCAGCCGGCCTGGATGCGCAAGCGGGCGGTGGGCGACCAGTTGACGGATGCTGGCGACACCTCCTTCGATCTGCTCGACGTACCGGCATTTCTGCGCCGGCAGGCAGACTGAAGCGGGTCTGGCCCAGGGCTGAATCAGGGCGGCAGCGCCGGGCTGCCGGGCGATGCCCGGACCGGCGCCGTTGCGCGGTTTCAGCCCGCTGTGATACGGTGCGTGCGGGTTTTTGTCTCCGCAGGGAGCCGATTTTGAAACAACGGACGCTGAAAACAGCGATTCGGGCCACGGGCGTGGGCCTGCATACCGGTCGCAAGGTGTTCATGACCCTGCGCCCGGCGGCCGAGAATACCGGCATCGTTTTCCGTCGCGTGGATCTCGATCCGCCGGTCCACATCAGGGCCGATGCCTTCAGCGTCGGTGAAACGATGCTCGGCACCACCCTGGTCAAGGACGGGGTCAAGGTCGCCACCATCGAGCACCTGATGGCTGCCTTTGCCGGTCTTGGCGTCGACAACGCCTGGGTGGATCTCAGCGCTGCCGAAGTGCCGATCATGGACGGCAGCGCGGCGCCGTTTGTGTTCCTGCTGCAGTCGGCGGGTATCGCCGAGCAGAATGCCACCAAGAAATTCATCCGCGTGCGCAAGACCGTGCGCGTTGAAGAGGGTGACAAATCAGCCGAGATCAAGCCTTTCCCTGGCCTGAAAATAAACTTCCGCATCGAGTTCGACCATCCGGTTTTCCGCCGCCACAGCCAGATGGCCACGGTGGACTTTTCCTCGACCGCCTTCCTGAAAGAGATATCCCGTGCGCGTACCTTCGGTTTTGCGCGCGACATCGAGATGCTGCGCACCCGTCAGTTGACGCTGGGCGGCAGCATGGACAACGCCATCGTGCTCGACGAGTTCCGCATCCTCAACGAGGACGGGCTGCGGTTCGAGGACGAGTTCGTCAAGCACAAGATCCTCGATGCGGTCGGCGACACCTACCTGCTCGGTCACTGTCTGGTGGGCGAACTGACAGCCGTGAAATCGGGTCACGCGCTCAACAACAAGTTGTTGCGCGCGCTGCATGCCGATGCCTCGGCCTGGGAGATGGTCAGCTTCGACGCGCAGCGTGCGGCGCCGATTTTCTACCCGGTGCCGGTCGGCGCCGTCTGATTCGTTCCCACCCGTACCTTCACGCGGCTGGCAGCCGGAAACCGCTTGCGGCAGGCGCCGAGGATCGTTTCTGCCTCGAAGCGCAGCCGTGCCGCCCGTTCCGGATTTGTCGCGGTCACGATCAGGGTGCCATCCGGCCGCAGATTGCAGGCTGACACATGGGATCCGAGCGGTTCCCCAAGCACGGCGCGCACCTGCGTTGCCAGATCGATGTGCCGCCCTGCGGCCTCGGCCAGCGCACCCAGCGCCTTCACCTCGCTGAACAGGGCGCCCAGCGACCGTGGCTGATTTCGTGATGCCTCGCTCATCTCCCTGCCTCAGCCTGTGCGCCGTTCCTTGTCCCGCCTGGATGCCTCGGGCATAGTCTAGTCGTCGGCTGTACCAGTGTCTGGCCGGTTTTTTTCAGGGGGGCGCCTTTGGGCACGGTTTCACAGGCAGCAACAACGCACGGTGCACGGCTCCTGCCGGTACTGTGGGGCGCCGTGATCGCGCTGTCGCTGGGTGGTACCGGCTTTGGTCTCGGTTGCCTCTATGCCAGCCTTGATGCACCGGCAGCGGTGGC
Organism: Pseudomonadota bacterium; assembly: GCA_030836925.1. Classification (GTDB taxonomy): domain Bacteria; phylum Pseudomonadota; class Gammaproteobacteria; order Steroidobacterales; genus SHZI01. The sequence goes on along the minus strand of JAUPLK010000225.1, from coordinate 1,291 downwards.
TGCGGTGACGCCGGCTGTCGTGCCGGCTGGTGGCCCGGACGAGTCTGATGCGGTCGGGTCGCCTGTCGTGCCGCAAATTCCGGCAAGGCTGAGCAAGGCCATTCTGGTTCCCGATGAGTTTGCCGAGCGCCTGGCCCGGCCGGTGGTCGGCGGCTGGGTGTCGAGTCACTACGGCAAGCGTGCTGATCCCTTTACCGGTCACCCCGCCATGCACCGCGGCCTGGATTTTGCCGGGTCCGCCGACAGCGTGATCCTGGCGGTTGCACCCGGCGTCGTCACCTGGTCGGGGCCGCTGCGCGGCTACGGCAACCTGATCGAGATCGATCACGGCAATGGCTGGGTGACGCGCTATGGCCACAACGCCTCCAATTTCGTGAGCCCGGGTGACTATGTGAAACCCGGCCAGACCATCGCCCTGATGGGCGCGACCGGCAGGGCCACCGGTACCCACCTGCATTTCGAAGTCCTGTATCAGGGCCGACACGTGAATCCGGCCCGGTTTGTCCCCGGCCGGGCCTGATTTCCCTGCCTGACGCGGTTCCGCGTCGGCAGAAATGCCCTGTTAGAATGTGCCAGCACCGCGCTGGGCGGTGCTCAACTCTCAGGCAATGATCCCGGGCCCGGGACTGACATCCCGCGCTGGCTGGGGAGGAACATATTTTGCTGAACTGGATTACCAGGCTGTTTGGTAGCAGCAATCAGCGGCTGCTGCGCCGCTATTCGCGCGTCGTTGCGGCGGCCAATGCATTCGAACCCGCCATCAAGGCGCTGGATGACGCGGCGCTGCGGGCCAAGACCACGGAGTTTCGCCGGCGCCTGGCCGAGGGCACGGCGCTCGATGAGCTCATTCCCGAGGCCTTTGCCGTGGTGCGCGAGGCCGCCCTGCGGACCATCGGCCTGCGCCATTTCGATGAGCAGATGCTCGGCGGACTGACCCTGCATGAGGGCAAGATTGCCGAGATGCGCACCGGCGAGGGCAAGACGCTGGTTGCGACCCTGCCGGCCTACCTGAATGCCTTGCCCGGTCGTGGCACGCATATCGTGACGGTCAACGAATATCTCGCACAACGCGACTCGGACTGGATGGGCCCGGTATACCGCTTCCTCGGCATGGAAGTCGCGGTGATCCGCAATGGTCAGACCAGCGCCGAGAAGCGTGCCGCCTATGCCGCCGACATCACTTACGGCACCAACAACGAATTCGGCTTCGACTATCTGCGTGACAACCTGGCCTTCCGGCCCGAAGACCAGGTGCAGCGCTCGCAGGTCTTTGCTGTCGTCGACGAAGTGG
>JAUPLK010000224.1 GCA_030836925.1 Pseudomonadota bacterium | reverse complement strand
GCGCGCGGGTCCGACGTTGACGTTGGAGTCGTACATCAGTCCCGCATAGATGGACGGCGTCCACTGATGGCGCGCCATGTTCCGTTTCTGGTCGGCATCGATCTGGGCCAGAAAGGCCAGTACCGTTGCCCGCACTGCCGGCGGCGTGTTCGGGTCGTCGGCAACGCGCTGTGCTTCCTCGCGTGCCTTGGTGTAGTCCTGCGACAGGTAGTAGACCCGTGCCAGTTCGAGGCGGGCGCGACTCAGGCTCGGGTTGGTGGTCAGCAGGCTCGTCAGGCGTTCGCGCGCCGTGCGCAACTGGTTCTGGTCGATGGCCTGCAGCGCCTGATCGAAGTCGTCCTGCAGCTGGTCGGCCTGCAACGGGTTGCATGCCAGCAGCAGGGCCAGCAGGGGAGTCGGCAACAATCGGCGTAACAGCTTGCTTTCCATAATCCTTTTTGTTCTAGTCGCAAACACTTGCGCACAGTACTTGATGACGATCCACAGCTCAAACCAACCATGCCCGGTTCTGTCAAAAAAATTCTCCCCGTGCTGGCCCTGTGCCTGCTGGGCGCCGGCCAGCATCCGGCCCATGCCTTCCCGGCGGATCTGTTTGGCTATGTCCAGGAGCCTCAGCAGCGGCTGGCCGATTTCCCGCAGTGGCTGCGCGTCATCGAGCGACACCTGGCCGATGATCTGCAGGACGGTGACTGCAGCGCCCGGCTGATCAACCGCTGTCATCTGGCTGAATGGCGGCGCTTCATCGACCAGACCCGTGCACTGCCGGTGCCCGAGCAGCTCAAGGCCGTGAACCGCTATGCCAACGGCAAGGACTATGTGCTCGACCTCGACAACTACGGCGTCGAGGACTACTGGGCAATCCCGCGCGAGTTTCTGAACAACGGTGGCGACTGCGAGGACTACGCGATCACCAAGTTCTTCTCGCTGCGCTGGCTGGGCCTGCCCACCGAGGATCTGCGCCTGGTGATCGTGCAGGACACCAACCTGCGTGTACCGCATGCGGTGCTCGCGGTCGCGCGCGGGGCCGAGGTTTTCATTCTCGACAACCAGGTGCAGGCGGTGCTGTCGCACCGGGACGTGGTGCACTACGCGCCGGTTTTTTCCATCAATGAATCCCGTTGGTGGATTCACGTGCCGCGTGCCTTGTGACTGACCGGGTGAATATCCGCCGGTCCGTCAGCGCCGCGATTCTGGCGCTGGCTGTGCTGGTTGGCGCCGGCGGGCTGCTCATCAACCTGTATATAGAAGACGAACGGCAGCGTGACCTGCTGCAGTGGGAGACACGGCTTGGGCTGGTGGCCGACAGCAAGGTCGATGCGCTGGCCCGCTCGCTGGCCGCCGATCAGCGTGATCTGGCCGAACTGGCCAACAACGCCTCGCTGCAACTCTATCTGTGGCAACTGGTGCGTGCGCGTCAGCAGCCGACGACGGATGACGCGCAAACCGAATCAGCGCAGCAGGCCTATCTGCGCAACCTGCTGCTCGCGGCCGCCGAGCGTGGCGGCTACATGCCCGATCCGGCGACCCGTGTGCCGGCCAACCTGCCGCGTTCACTCAGTTATGGCCTCGCACTGCTCGATGCCGAGCTGCGACCGGTCGTGGTTACGCCGGGGCTCGGTGAACTTGCCGACAGCTACGGCGAGGTAATGCGCGGTGCGCTCGCAAAGCCGGGTGCCACCCTCGTCGATCTGCGCCTGGACGCCGAGGATCGCGCGGTCGTGGTGATCGCGGTGGCGGTGGCTGCGGTATCGGGGTCGCTGACCGGTGGCGGACCGCCAAACGGTCTGCTGGTCGGGGTACGCAGCGCCGAACAGGAACTCTATCCCTTGCTCGGTCGCGGACCGGCATTCGCCGAAGACAGCGAAACCCTGCTCGTCGCCCGCGACAAAGACACCATCGTCTTCCTGTCGCCCACGCGCGATGGTGGTGCCCCCTTGCGCCGCAGCCTGCCGATCGAACGTTCCGATCTTGCCGAGGTCGCCGCGGTACTGTCACCCGGCGGCTTCGTGAGCCTCGACAACTATCGCGGCGTGCCTGTTTTGCAGGTAAGCCGGCGGATCCGCGGGCTGCAATCCGCCGGCGAGCCCTGGGTGCTGGTACAGGGCGTCAACGCGCAGGCGGCGCTGAGTTCAGCCGACGAGCGCCGACGCTTCCTGCTGGCCACGCTGTCGCTGCTCCTGTTCAGCATCGCCGCACTGGCCGTGGCGGCCTGGCGGCACGGCAGCAGCGTGCGCGCCCGCCACCAGGCCGAGGAACTGCGCAGCAAGGCCGCCAAGCTGCAGAAGCAGACCGATCTGCTGCACACGGTGACCGACAACATCGACGTGCTGACGGTGCTGATGAACCGCGAGCAGGAAGTGGTGTTTACCAACCAGGCCACGGCGAACGCGGTCAAGAACACCATCGGCGGCATCGTCGGCAGCCGGATCAGCGCGATCTTCGGTGCCAACATGACGGCCGAGATCGCCACGCTCAGCGAGGAGGCCCGCCGGCAGCGCGTGCCGCTGCAGCGCGTGTTGCAGCTGCAGCTCGGCTCCACACTGGGCAGTTACCAGGCCAGTTTCATTCCGGTCGAGCGCATCGGCGAGCGGCGCCAGCTGGTCCTGCTGGTGCTGAGCGATGTCACCGATCTGCGCGTGGCCGAGCAGCATCACGCGGACATGCTGCGCAACCTGGTCGGTGCGCTTTCCGATGCGGTCGACCTGCACGATCCGTACTCGGCGCATCATGCCAACCGCGCGAGCGAAGTGGCGCAGGCCGTGGCGCGTGAGCTGGATCTGCCGGCCGATGAGCAGGAGACGCTCGGGCTCGCTGCCACGCTGGCCAATATCGGCAAGATCATGCTGCCGGGCGATCTGCTGACCAAGACCGAGCCGCTGAGCTCGGCCGATCGCGAGCTGCTGCAGAAACATGTCGATTACAGCATCGAGTTGCTGAAGGGGCTGGATTTCAGGGGGCCGGTGCTGGACGTGATCGCGCAGAAGCAGGAGCGGCTCGACGGCAGCGGCTATCCGCGCGGCCTGACCGGCGAACAGATCAGCCTGTCGGGCCGGATACTCTCGGTCGCCAATGCCTTCGTGGCGCTGGTCAGCGCGCGCGCCTACCGGCAGGGCATGTCCATGGATGATGCGCTGGCCGAATTGCTGCGTGGCGCGGGTACGCAGTTCGACCGCCGCGTCATCGCGGCCCTGTTCCACGTCGTCGAGAACCGCGGCGACTGGTCAGGCTGGTCCTGAAAAAATCTGCGTTCAGCGCTGCCAGCTGAGTTCCAGGAACAGTTCCCGGTCGTGGCCCGGGAAATACCGGTACTCGCCGAAGGCGAAGTCGGCGCGATCGGCGTAGAGCGTGTCGTTGAGATTGTTGATGCGGGCCGTCACGCGCCATTCGCGATTGATCGACCAGCTGCTGCGCAGGTTGAGCAGGTCGTGGCCTGCATAACGCTGGTTTTCCTGCGCGGTCAGGTAATAGCGGCCCTGGTGCAGCCACTCGATCTCCGCCAGCCAGGGGTCGGCTGACCAGCCGAGGTGCAGGCTGCCGAGCGTGCGCGGTGCCGTGTCGATGTCGTTGCCCGAGCTGATGGTTTCGCCGCCGGTGATCTGCTGGCTGAAGGCATAGGTCTGCTTCACCCAGGTGGCCGCGAGCCCTGCATAAAAGCCGCGCTCGCTGCGCAGCTTCAGGTCCAGTTCGCCGC
>JAUPLK010000223.1 GCA_030836925.1 Pseudomonadota bacterium | reverse complement strand
ATCCGTTTTGCTGTCTGGGCCCCCGAGGCCGAACGCGTCAGCATCGTTGGTGATTTCAACCAGTGGGATGGCCGCTGCCACCCCATGCGCGTGCGCGGCAGTTCTGGTGTCTGGGAACTGTTTGTGCCTGGTCTCACCACCACAATCTACAAATACGAGATCCGCAATCGTCACAGCGGTGAGTTGCGACTGAAATGCGACCCCTACGCACGGGAGTCGGAATTGCGCCCGGCGACCGCGTCCATCGCCCGGCCACTGACTGCATACGCATGGCAGGATGACGAATGGATGAGGACGCGTGCCGACTGGCAGTGGCTGCACAAGCCGGTCTCGATCTATGAAGTCCACCTGGGATCCTGGCGCCAGGACGCCGGCCACGGCCCGCTCAGCTATCGTGCTGCAGCCGAAACGCTCGTGCCCTATGCGGCTGATCTCGGCTTTACACATCTTGAACTGATGCCACTAACCGAGCATCCCCTGGATGAATCGTGGGGTTACCAGCCGGTGGGCTACTTTGCCGCGACCAGCCGGTTTGGCTCACCGGATGATCTGCGTTACCTGGTCGACAGCTGTCATCGCGCAGGTTTGGGTGTGATCCTTGACTGGGTACCCGGACATTTCCCCCGTGACAACCATGGCCTCGCGCAATTCGATGGATCACCCCTCTACGAGTACAGCGATCCGCGAAAAGGCAGTCATCCGGACTGGGGAACGCTGGTCTTCAACTACGACCGCCATGAAGTGCGCAGCTTCCTCCTGTCCAGTGCCCGTTTCTGGCTGGAGGAATTCCACGTTGACGGCCTGCGCGTCGATGCGGTGGCCTCGATGCTGTATCTGGACTACTCACGCAGACCCGGCCAATGGCTGCCAAACCGGCATGGCGGAAACGAGAACCTGGAGGCCATGTCCTTTCTGCGTGAACTGAATACCATGACGCACCGGGATTTCCCCGGCTCGATCACGATCGCCGAGGAATCAACTGCCTGGCCCGGCGTGAGCCGCCCGGTCGACCTGGGCGGACTCGGCTTCAGCATGAAATGGAACATGGGCTGGATGCACGACACGCTGAAGTACCTGTGCATGGATCCTGTTCACCGCAGACATCATCATGATCTGCTGACCTTCGGCCCGCTGTACGCCTTCAGCGAAAACTTCGTGCTGCCGCTCTCCCATGACGAGGTTGTACACCTCAAACGCTCGATGCTCGGGAAAATGCCCGGCGATGACTGGCAGAGATTCGCCAATCTGCGCCTCGCCTACACCTACCAGTGGACATGGCCGGGCAAGAAGCTGTTGTTCATGGGCAGCGAGTTTGCCCAGCCATCGGAATGGAACGTGCGGGAATCATTGCCCTGGCAACTCCTCGATGATCCGCGACATGGCGGCATGCACCGACTGGTGCGGGACCTGAATCAGGCCTACGCAAAAAGTCCTGCCTTGCATGCGCTTGATTTCGATCCGGCGGGGTTTCAATGGCTCAGCTGGAACGATGCCGAAAACTCGATATTGAGCTACCTGCGTCGAAATGGTGATGCATGCGTGCTGGTCGCGCTCAATTTCACACCTGTTGCACGCAGCGCCTACCGGATTGGCGTTCCGCATGCCGGCCAGTACCAGGAGATCCTGAATTCAGATTCGCGGTTCTACGGAGGCGGCGATCTCGGCAACCCCGTTCCACTGACCGCCGAAGCGGTTCCATGCATGCATCAACCCTGGTCGGTACTGATCACCCTGCCGCCCCTTGCCGGCGTGATACTGGCGCCGGTGGAATGAATACTCAGGCACCGGCCTCAACCCAGCGCATGAGACCCATTTCGTAGGGGTGTGCCAGAGTCACATGCCACGGTACAGCCCGTACCTGCAGATTGAGAGCCCCGCACCAGGGCGGACGAAAGACCACGCGATAGCGCTGCACACCCTCGCTGTCGGCTGCGCCCAGTGCTTCAAAGAGCTCGACATAGACATGATCATTGCCGACGATCCGCGTGCCACGTTCTGCCGTCCCCCGCTCGGCAAAGCGCTTGACTGACACAGTCAGTTCAGAACAGAGATCACGCGTCACCAGGCATTCAATCCGCAAATCATCAGGGGCCAGACCATGCAGCCTGACGTCGACCTCAACCGTAACCGGATCATTGAAATCGATGCGCTGCCCGACTGGTGCGGCCAGTCGCAGGCTGACACCTGACCAGGCAGCGCGGATCCGCTTTTTCCATTCTGCCAGGGTTCGCGCAGCAGTGTGCCCGTCGCTACTCAACTTCCGCCCCCGCGCCGCAGCAGGCGCGTAGAACAAGCCGGCGTAGTCGTGCACAACCCGGTTCATGTTGAAGTGAGGCAGGATGGTCGACATGGAACGCTTGCATTTGCGAACCCAGCCCGGCGAATAGCCAAGACGCTCATCGCGCGCATAGTAAAGAGGTATCACCTCATCCTGGAGGATCTCGTAAAGTGTTCGCGCATCGTGCCAGTCACGTTCCACGGTGTCATCCGAGCGCGGCGAGGGAGGAATGGCCCAGCCGTTCTCCCCGTCATAGGCTTCAGCCCACCAGCCATCCAGCACGCTGACATTGACCGTACCGTTGATCGCTGCCTTCATGCCTGATGTACCACTGGCCTCCATCGGATAGACAGGCGTATTCAGCCAGACATCCACGCCGGAGGTCAGCATCCTGCCCAGACCCATGTCATAGCCTTCGACGATGAGCAACTTTCCGGAAAACTCGGGCAACTGGCTGACGCGGTGCAACTCCTTCAGGAGTTCCTGCGCCGGTTTGTCTGCCGGGTGCGCCTTGCCGGCAAAGACAAATACCACCGGACGCTCATCGGTATCGACGATCTGCTTCAGCCAGCCGAGATCCTGCAACAACAGCGTCGCACGCTTGTAGGTGGCAAACCGTCTTCCAAAACCTATGGTCAGTACGTCAGGGTGCTCGGGATCCAGGTACTTGAGCAAGCGGTGGACATGCGCCTCGGAAAGCTGATTGCGACCGTGCTGGCGGCGCAGACGCTCCCGAAGCCCGTGCAGCATCGCGGCCTTGACCTGCTGGTTCACATACCAGAAGCGCCCGTCCGGAATGTCCTCTATCTTGCCGAGCAATTCCCGGTCGGTGATCTGGTATCGCCAGGACGGCCCGAGGTTCTGCTCGAGCAGATCCGACCACTCCTTCTGCATGAAGGTCGGCACATGCACGCCGTTGGTCACATAGCCGACCGGATTCTCGGCCGCCGGCACTTCCGGCCACGCACCTGCACAGATCTTCGATGTGACCTGGCCGTGCAAGCGGCTGACGCCATTGACATGCCGGGATCCGCTCAGTGCGAGACGGGTCATGTTGAAGCCGGGATGCGCATCGCTCTCGCGAGCCAGGGCAAGAAACGACTCCTCGCTGATACCCAGCTCCGGCATCAACGTACGGAAGTGGTTCACTATCAGATCACGATCAAAGACGTCATGTCCCGCGGATACCGGTGTATGCGTGGTGAAGACCGTATTTGCAGCCACCACCTCGATCGCCGCGTCAAACACGAGACCGCTCACCACCAGCTCCCGCACCCGTTCGACAATCTGGAATGCGGCATGCCCCTCATTGATGTGCCAGACCTGTGGAGTCAATCCGGCAGCGCGCAGGGCCCGGACTCCACCGATACCCAGGATGATCTCCTGTTGCAACCTGAGCAGGCTGTCACCGCCATAGAGCTGCCGGGTGATCTGCCGGTCGTTGGGTTCATTTTGC
>JAUPLK010000222.1 GCA_030836925.1 Pseudomonadota bacterium | reverse complement strand
GTCGGCGTCCCCATCACCGCCGAAGCTCCAGGTAAACGCCGTCGACATAAGACTTCGCAATCGCTCGAAATCTCTCGCTTCCGCAGCTCTCAATGTTTCCGCCACGACTACGCGAGCTCCCTGCGGCAGGGCGTCGATCTCCGACGCGTCGCTTGGACCAAAGACCGCCAGTCCGGCCAAAACAGCAATGGACACATGGTTGAGTCGACGCGAACGCATAGTCAGCGGGCTAGTCGCTTCTCCAGGACTTCAGCGACATAATTGTTGAGACTTTTCCCTTCCCTGAGCGCAGCCAGGGCAAGCCGCTCGTGCAACCGGGTTCCCAGTCGCAAATTGAATTTTCCCGAGTATTTTTTTCCGGCCATTCCTTCCGGAAGCTGCTCGTGCTCCGCCTCGGCCCGGTCTACCCACTCCTCGATAACCTGGCAGAGCTCAGCAAAGACTTTCTTCTCGTCTCTACCGTGAACCCCACCAAGCATGAGCTCCGGGCAACGGCCCACATAGCAGCCGTCTTCTTCGGACCACTCGACAATCTTCACGTAGCGATCTGACTTCTTCATTCCGACACCTGCCGCAATGCCTGTTTCACGGCCTTTTCCTGATAGGGCTTGGCGTCACTGCCAGCCTTGCCACTGATGGTAATTCGCACACCTTTTGGGTGCTTGAAATTGCGGTGACTGCCCTTGCCACCACAGTCTGCGAATCCAGACCTGGCGAGCTTATCGATCAGTTCGCGGAGCTTGGGTGGCATGTCGAAGACGGTACCACTATGGTACCGCCTCGTCCAGTGTGTCAATCATGCAGGCCGGCGCAGCATCTTCTCGATCTCGCCGGAATGCAGTTCTTCGGTGGCGATCTGCGTGCGTGCGTATTCCTCGATCATGATCGAGCGGCCTTCGGTCTGTGCAAGCAGTTTCCGGTACAGGGCCTGTGCGCCGTGCTCGTGTGCGAGACACTTGCGCAGGATTTCACTCATGTCGGTCTCGTGGCTGTCCAGCAGCTTGCCGATGGCCAGTGAGGGCTTGCCGCCGAGATGCGTGATCATTTCGCCGGCCTGACGCGCATGCAGCAGGGACTCGTTGGCCTGCGACTCGAACCACGAGATGATCGGAATACGGCTGTAGCCGAAAATCATGAAGGAGTAGTGCGTATAGCGGACCACGCCGGCCAGTTCGGCCTCGAGGATCCGGTCGAGGGTTGCGAGTACCTTTTTCTTGTCGATGCCTTTGTCTGCCACTGTCGCCACTCCCGGTTGATTCAGCCAGGTGCTGATTGTAACCACATCAAGGTACCGGAGCGGGCAGCGACGGACGCCGCGATCATGCTATCGTCATGGCTCACGGACGCTCATCACTGCCATGCAAAGCCAAAGCACAGCTCCCGCTGACCCCGACTTCCTGCGCCAGGCGCTCACCCAGGTCATCGACCCGGAAGTCGGCATGAATATCGTCGACCTGGGTCTCGTCTATGACATTCGCATCGCGGCAGAGCGCATCGAAGTCGACATCACCATGACCACGCCCGCCTGCCCGATGAGCTCGATGATCGCCGAGCAGGCCCGCGAGGTCATCCTGGCCGCCCTGCCCGCTGAAACCGAAGTCATGGTCAACCTGGTCTGGGATCCGCCCTGGGATGCCAGCATGATGAGCGACCACGCCCGGGAACACTTCGGCTGGCGATGAGCGGGGATCTGCCGCGCCTGTGGCGGGTGCCGCTGCTGATTCTCGGCATGCTCTCGCTGTTCGGAGGCGCGGCGGCGGGCCTCCTGCGCCTCGGCTGGAATTTTCCGCTACCGGATACCGCATCGGTACTCGATCACGGGCCGCTGATGATCGGCGCTTTCTTCGGCACCGTCATCAGCCTTGAGCGGGCTGTCGCGCTTGGCGCACGCTGGGCGTACGGCGCACCGCTGTTCGCCGGCCTCGGCGGACTCGCGCTGCTCGCCGGCTTCAGCACGCCAACCGGACCGGCACTGTTGTGTGCCGGCAGCCTGGTGATGGTGGCCGGATCGCTGCAGGTGTACCGGCGCCAGCGCGCATTGCACACCCTGACACTGGCACTGGGCGCGGCGAGCTGGGCCGCCGGCAATGCCTTGTGGCTGGCCGGATTTGTTATCCCCGCCGTTGCACCACTGTGGATGGCATTCCTGGTCCTCACCATCGCCGGTGAGCGCCTGGAGCTGTCGCGTTTCCTGCCGCCCTCGGCGCTGGCCAGCAGGATCTTCGCCGGGATCGTCGCGCTGCTGCTCATCGGTACCGTGAGCGGCCTCAGCGGTATGCCCGCCACAGGCCTGCTGTTTCCCGCCACGCTGCTCGCGCTCGCCGCCTGGTTGCTCAAACAGGACATCGCCCGACGCACGGTGCATCAGCAAGGGCTGACGCGCTTCATCGCCGTATGCCTGCTGTCCGGCTATGTCTGGCTGGGCATCGGCGCGCTCATCCTGCTGTCGGCGGGCGGAACCGTGCCGAACAGTGTTGCCTATGGCGCGGGCCTGCACGCGATCCTGCTCGGCTTCGTGTTCGCGATGGTGTTCGGACACGCGCCGATCATCTTCCCGGCGATTCTCGGCGTGCGCCTGCCGTATCACAGCCTGTTCTATCTGCCGCTGGCGGTGCTGCACCTGTCGCTGGCGCTGCGTGTTGTTGGAACGCTGCTGGGAGCGGCGCCGATGCGCAGTGCCGGCGGCGCGCTCAATGCGGCCGCGCTGGCGCTGTTCGTGCTCGGGCTCGTGGTGTCGATGGCGCGGGGCGCGTCAGACTCAGCCCGCGGTCCGTCCCGCTGACTCCATCCACTTGCGGATACGGCGCGCATCGGCGATCCGGGTGTACTTGCCGAAGGAATTGAGCAGCACGATGACGACCGACCGGCCATCGATGCGCGTGTGCATCACCAGGCACTGGCCGGCAGCCTGCGTGTAGCCGGTCTTCTGCACGGCGATATTCCAGTCGGGCTTGGTGACCAGCGCGTTGGTATTGCGGTATTCGAGTGCCTGCTTGCCCGCCTTTACCGTGTGACGTTCGCCTGTCGAATAACGGCGGATCAGCGGATGGTCGGAGGCTGCCTGCACCAGCTTGACCAGATCGCGGGCACTCGCCACGTTGCCGCTCGACAGGCCGGTCGGATCCGCGAATTTCGCATCGGTCATGCCGAGTTCTGCGGCCTTGTCATTCATCGCGCGCAGGAAGACCGGCAAGCCACCGGGATAGCTGCGCCCGAGAGCCTGGGCAGCGCGGTTTTCGGAGGACATGAGCGCCAGCTGCAGCAGTTCGCCACGGCTCAGGCGGGTACCCACACCCAGCCGTGACGCAGAGCCGCGGGCGCCGTTGCGGTCTGCGTTGGTGATGGTGATGACTTCGTCCAGCGACTGCTGGCCATCCAGCACCACCAGCGCCGTCATCAGCTTGGTGATCGAGGCGATGGGCCGCACCGCGTCGTCACGCTGGGCAAACAGCACCGAGGAATCATTGGCATCGACCACCAGCGCGGTGCTCGAACGCACATCAGGTCGCGTGATGGTCCCGGAGCCGGCTGAAGGCTGGGCTGCAAATAGGTTGGTGAGCAGCAAGAACGAGAAAAGCGCCGTGATCGCGCGCGCTGCGGACAGCGTTCGTGTCATCCCCAACCATCCCTGGTCACCAGCCCCGGGTCGCATCATACGCAAACACGCTGCGCAAAGTCTGCACTGGCGCTCACTGTCCGGATAATCTGGCTAGAATCAGCAATGGCCTGCAACCCGGG
>JAUPLK010000221.1 GCA_030836925.1 Pseudomonadota bacterium | reverse complement strand
TCAACCGGGCCAGGCCAATGAAGCCCGACCAGGCCTGCCGCCAAGCGGCTATTTCTGCGGGCGGACCCGGATGATCAGTTCGACACTCTCAGCGCGCATGCCGACCGGCAGGACCGGCAGCTTGTGGAGCTCGACCTGGCTGGAGTCGATATCCATGAGCTCACCAGTGTCCTCATTGAGGAAGTGGTGGTGCACGACCGTCGTCGAGTCGTAGACGATGCGGGTGGGATCGAGCGAAATCGCCCGCAGGATGCCCTTGCTGGAAAGCAGATTGAGCGTGTTGTAGACCGTGGCCTTCGACACCCGGCTGCCATTGCTGCGCAGGGTTTGCAGGATCTGGTCGGCCGACTTGTGACAGGGTTCAGCCAGCAGCAGCATGCTCACTTCGACGCGCTGTGCGGTTGGCGTCACGCCATGCTCGCGGAGGGTTTCTTCAATCCGGGTACGTAAGCTCACTGCGATTCCAGTCACAAGATCATTGAATGGGCGAATTTTAGCCACCCGCCCGCCCCTGTGTAAACCAAACCGGCACCACGCGGCGCGAATCCGGTGACTTGCGGCTGATTGGCGCATGTCCTGCCGACGCCTGCTGCGCTAGCTTAGCGCCCGGTGAGTTATGCATAACCAGTCCGGATTCAGCTTGCTCGAACTGCTGCTCGTCAGCCTCGTGGCGAGTGTGCTGGCAACTGTTGGCGTCCCCGCATTCCGCGATCTGCTGCTCGATGCGCGGATGGTCGCGCAGGTCAATCGCCTGGTGCATGGCGTCCACCTGGCCCGACAGGAAGCCGAAAAGCATGGCGCCGATGTCGCCCTGTGCCGCAGCACCGATGGCAGCAGCTGCAACCACGCCCAGCCCTGGCAGTCGGGGTTCATCGTCTTCGTCAACCGCGATCGCGACGACCCGCCACAGGTGGATGCCGGTGAAGCCGTGCTGCAGACCACCGCAGCCTGGCCAGGTGGGGTCATCAGCACCAACCGCGAGGCATTCATCTTCCGTCCCTATGGCAAGCGCTCCGTCAACGGCACGATCAACCTCTGCGACCGGCGTGGACCGGACGCCGCGAAAAGCGTGATCGTCAGTTATACCGGCCGGCCCCGCGCCACACGGGCTGACACAACGAGTAATCAGCTTAGATGTCCGTCGTAACAAACTGAATGAAAATTGCTTTTCCCGCCCATCCCGATTATGTCGCCGGTCATCGGCAGCGTTTCCCCTGCGCGGCTGACGGAGGCAGCATACCGCCTGAAGACAAACTCTCCGGTCGGGCGTTGCGGTGTACAAAAAACAAGAAGGCTTCAGCCTCATCGAACTCATGGTCATCGTCAGTGTCCTGGCCCTCGCGCTGGGGCTCGGCATTCCGGCGTTCAACGACATGCTGGGCAACAGCCGCATGAGCACCACTGTCAACGATCTCGTCAGCAGCCTGCACGCCGCGCGCGGCGAAGCCATTACCCGCCGGGCCACCGTCGTGCTTTGCCCGACCAACGCCGCCGAAACGGACTGTCGCGCCGACGGCGATCTCGAGGCCGGCTGGCTGGTATTCGTCGACAGCAATGACGATGGCTCGCCGGATGCGGGGGAAGCCATCCTGCAGCGGCACGGTCCGATCGACGCCGCAGCAGATCTCGATCTGGATGTCTTCCCGGCCGACAGCGCAGGCCGGATCGCCTTCTCCAGCGGAGGCACCTTGCGCATCGCAGAATCCACCACTGATATACAGATCTGCGATGCGCGCGGCGATCGCGATACCGGCCAGGGCGTGGCGGCCGGACGCTGGATCCGGATTCAGCCCACCGGCCAGCCGGAAATCCGGCGCCTGCGTGCCGACCTGCAGGACGCCGACATCAATCCACTGGGGGGCTGCTGAAACCATGCGCACGGTGCACGTCAGAGCAAGAGCCAGAGCACGCTCACTACCGCGAGGCTTCACCCTGGTCGAAGTGCTGGTCGCGCTGGTCGTGATGTCAGTCGGCATGCTGGGCATCGCTGCGCTCTACCTCGAAGGGCTGCGTGCCGGGCGCACGGCGATCTATCGGACCACCGCCGTCAATCTTGCCGCCGATATGGCTGACCGCATTCGCGCCAACCGGCAGGCCCGCGTTGCCTATGCCGGCACCGGTCCCGGCAGCGACGAGTCCTGTGTCAACGGTGAGGAAGACTGCACACCGGTACAACTCGCCGACGATGACTGGTTCAGCTGGAGCAACCAGATTGCCGCGCAACTGCCGGACGGTGCCAGTGCCGAGATACTGGTCGATGGTGGCGCAACGCCCGTCTACACCATCACCCTGCAGTGGCCGGAGATCGGTCAGACCGAACCTGCCAGTTACCGCCTGAGTCTGCAGCCATGAGGCGCACTGCACACGCGGCGCCCCGGCAACGCGGCATGACCCTCATCGAGTTGATGGTCGCCATGTCGATAGGCCTGTTCCTGACCGGTGGCGCACTCTACATATACAGCCAGAGCAAGAACACCTACCGCGCCAGCGACAGTCTTGCCCGCCTGCAGGAAAGTGCCCGCTTTGCACTCGATACCATCGAGCCGGATATCCGCCTGGCGCGCTACTGGGGCCGGAATGCCGAACCCGCGCTGATCAACGTCCCGGCAGGCATCACCGTTCCCTGCAGCGGCAGCCCTGATGTAGCCGCCTGGGCGCTCAACATCGGCGCAGCGATCGAGCTCAGCGACGATGATTACGACTTACCCTGCTCCGCCTTCTCCAACAGCCCGCGCATTGGCAGCGACGTGCTGACCCTGCGCCACGCCGAACCCTGGAGTGGCGGTATCGAACCCGGACCCGAGGCTGGTCGCCTGCAGGTACAGACCAGCCTGGCGGAGGGCTGGATTTTCAATGACGGCACCGCACCCGGTGTGGGCGCAGACTCTGCAACCCATAACGTGGTGCTCAGCGCCTACTACGTGAATGAGCGCTCCAGCTTCGACACCAGCCAGCCCTCGCTGCGCCGGCTGACCCTGCGCGCCAACGGCAGCCTCGGTGAGGACGAAGTGATTCCCGGCGTGGAGAACCTGCAGGTACAGCTCGGCATCGACACCAACGGTGATGGCGGCGTGGACCGCTATGTCGACGGCGATGATCCGCTGGTCACCGACGAAGCAGCCATCGTGGCCGTGCGCCTGTGGATGCTCGTCGGCACACCAGCCGATGACCAGGGCTGGAGCGATACGGCCAGCTACCCCACACCCGATGCCGACCTCGGTGATCTGGTGGCCGGCAGCGCCGACTACCCCGCCAGCATGCGGCGCATGCAGATCAGCAAGACCATCTATCTGAACAACCAGGGCTCCTGACATGGCCATGCACTCTCCGACAATGCACCGACAACGCGGCGCAGTACTGATCATCAGCCTGGTGCTGCTGATGGTGCTCACCATCCTGGCAATCTCGACCATGCGCACCGCCAGCCTCGGCCTGCTGATGGCTGGCAACACGCAGTATCGCCAGAATGCCTGGCAGCTCGCCCAGGCCGGCATCGACAGCATCCTGCGCGCGGGCGATCCGGCGCTCACCGACGATTGCGATACGGCCGTGCCAGCTGCGCCAACAGTGATCGATGCACTCGGCGGCAGCTACACCACGACGGTGTGCTATCGCGGCGAATCGACGACACCGGGCAACTCGGCCACTCGCGTGCCAACCTTCAACTACGAGGTGCAGGCCGACGGCACCACCGAACAGCGTGGCGCACGGGCACGTGTCGTGCAGGGCTTCGCTGTCACCGGCGCTTCA